>JAAFHM010000250.1:0-2909 GCA_013298375.1 Ignavibacteria bacterium
TTTGACAAGCTACTGGCTCGTTTAAGTTGAACACGGCATTATACCTTCTTTCCCAAGAAGCCCCCTACTCGCCCGCCTGTTTTCACGGTGTTTATCGGGAGTTCAGGCAGAGGATTCTGTTCGGAGGCAGTGATTTGGGCGGTTTGAAAGTGCTGAATCATTGTGCGAAGTTGTTGGGACATTAAGCGCAAATGCTCTGCGTATTGAGCAATCGCCGTCACATCTTTAGCCGTTTGCCGGCTAATTGTCCCCATTTCACTCACGCCATGAGCAATTTGCTGGCTGGTATCCAACTGCGATTGATTTGCCTCTGCAACAGAATTGATGCGGTGAGCAACGTTTTTTGTCTCCCCCAAAATTTGATGTAAAGCCTCTCCTGCTTGTACAGCCAAGGAGCGACCTTTTTCTACTTGGCGTGTCGCCTCGCTAATTGCACCAGTGGCGGAATTGGTGTTGAGTTGAATTTGCGCAACCATTCCCGCTACTTCTTTCGTTGATTTTGCCGTGCGCTCGGCGAGTTTACGCACCTCGTCGGCAACGACGGCAAAGCCGCGCCCATGCTCTCCGGCACGTGCAGCTTCGATAGAAGCGTTTAGCGCAAGGAGATTGGTCTGGTCGGCAATTTCCCGAATCACAACGGTCATCTCGCCAATACGGTCGCTACTGGCTTTCAGCCCATGAATGGTATCGGCGAGATTGCTGACATACTCGGTAATGCGGTTCATTTCTTGGATAGTTGCCTCGACGACGTTACCACTTCTTTCGGCTGCCATGCCAGCGCGTTGGGCTTCTTGTGCGGCTTGGGTGGCATTATGATTGTTCTCCGCGACCATTGCTGTACTTTGTTGAACTATTTCGCCAATACTCGTCATTTGAGATTGTTGCTCTTGCGTGGCGGCGGCAATATTACTCGCATATTCGGCAATTTCACCGCTTGCTTGTGCTGTCGCATTGACCGATTCTTTGAGATTTGTTACCAACGCATTTGTATTCTCAATGACGTGATTAAAACCCAGATACAGCCCGCCAATAGCATCCATTTTCCCGCTTGGCATACTGACGGTGAGATTACCCTCAATAAACTTGTCCATCCCGGCAAGCATAGTGTTTACGCTCTCGGCGAGGTAATGCTTCTCGCTTTCAATGGTCGCAACCGCTTCTTGAACTTTCTGCTCGACGCTTGCCTTTTCTTGTTGTAAATCCTCAATTCCTCGCCGAATACTTTCCACCATAACCGTAAAAGAATCCGCTAAACTGCGTATCTCGTCATTGGTGTTCACGGTAAGATTAACCGAAAGTTCGCCATTGGCAATTCTTTCGGCAGCACGCTGAAGATCGCGGACGGGTTGAACAATGCGCCGCGCAATCACGTAAGCAAGCCAAAGACTAATAAGAAACGAAACCGATCCAACGCCTAACGCAACTTGACCGCTCCGCACCGAAACCATTTCTTTTTCCGGAACGGCTTTTTCGATGATGTCCTCTAAATCATGCGCTGCGTCGCTCAGGCGCACAATATCTTTCGCAATGGAATCATAACTGAGAACGGCTTTGTCGAAGGCTTTGGTGTAGGCATCGGCAGAGAAGAGCAGTTCATCGGCAATAGTTTTTTCAAGCCTGCTTGCTTCAACGGCTTGACGAAATTGCTTGAATGTGCCGTCAAATTTTTCTAATTCTTGATTGATTTGTTGTTCGCTTTGGGTTGCTGCCACAGAGCGGTTGCGTGAGGTTTGATTTTGTTTGAGGAGAAATTCACGCTCACTTTTTTGCATTCGCAGCATGAGCGCTTCCAATCTTGCATTATTGGTGGCGCTTACCGCCTTGTCAAATTTTTGCGAGAGTTCTTTGAGTGTGGGTTCTAGTCCGGGCTTGTCATCTACACCATATTCGGTCATTTGTTTGACAATGCCTTTGAAAATATTCTGATAATAGGTATCTAAAGCCGATTTAATAGTCGGAATCTCACTATTACTGCGGTATCGGGTGAGTAAAGAATCGAAGGCACGGACGTTTTCATCTGTCCGCGTTGTGTAAATCAATTTACGATAAAAGAGAAAGTTTTTCTCGCCTCGCCGCATCTGAACAAGCAGCATACGAAGAGTGACATAGTCCTTTGCTTCGCGCATAGCCTCTGCTCGAAGAGCCATGAAGCCTACAACCACTGCCGACAATGCCAGAATTAATAACGTCAACGCAAAAATTTTGCGAAAGAGCGTAAAACGGCGAAATGAATTGAGCATTTGTGGAGAAAAAAAATTCGTGAATAGCCTGAATTAAGGTTGTGTTACGACACAAACAAAAGTGAGCATAACCGAGAGAAAGCCTGTATTTATCGTGCTTTCCCCTGAAAAAATGAGGAAAGAAGGCATTTGAAGCGGTAATTTGCGATTTCTCCCCAATGTATGCAAGTGCAGCAAAGGATTTTTCTGTACTTTTTTATGCGTGGTCTCAATTGGTGGCGATTTTTGTATTTTTGCGTCGAGATGTTTTATACACTCCAATCTGTTTTTTCGTATCAATCCTCAGAAACCATGATAGAATCTCTTCTCGAACCACTGCCACTTTTTTTTGTTCTAGGCTTGCTTGCCGGATTTCTGAAGTCGGATTTGCGATTGCCGGATGCGATTTATGATATTTTGAGTACCTATTTACTTTTGGCAATCGGCTTAAAAGGTGGTACACAACTGGCGAAAATTGGTATTGGTGGAGTGATTGTTCCCGCATTTGGCACACTTGTTATCGGTGTAATTACGCCGCTTATCGCCTTTGCACTCATACGGCACATCGGAAAACTTGGGAGACCCGATGCTGCGGCGATTGCTGCACATTATGGTTCGGTGAGTGCCGTGACATTTGCAGTGATTCAGAGTTATCTCGACACTCGCGGTATCACCTACGAAAAAAAAAAA
>JAAFHM010000250.1:2919-7106 GCA_013298375.1 Ignavibacteria bacterium
CGTAAAGGCAGCGGTACAACGCTGTTTTCGCGTGTTATGCTGCATGAAGTTTTTTTGAATCGAGGCGTATTTTTGCTGGTTGGTGGATTATTGGTGGGAGTTATTGCGGGCAAGCAAATAAGCACGATGCAGCTTGTTTTTAAAGATGCTTTTCCGGGGCTGTTGGCGTTTTTTCTATTAGAAATGGGGATTGTTGCCTCGAAGCGCCTCAGTGAATTTCGGAGCGCAGGAAAATTTTTGGTGGTTTTTGCAATCGTTATGCCGCTTATTTCGGGTGTTATTGGGGCATTTTTCGGCACAATAAGCGGGCTATCGGTGGGCGGAACGGCTGTTTTGACGACGATGGCGGCGAGTGCGTCATACATTGCCGCCACTGCCGCAATGCGCATCGCCGTGCCGGAGGCAAACCCCACGTATTATGTCACAACAGCGCTTGGAATCACGTTCCCGTTTAATATTGCTCTTGGGCTGGGTTTGTATGTGCAGATGGCGGAGTTTGCTCATCGGGTGTTGAGGTGATTTTGTTCAGACTGCCCAAAAACAGAAACGCACAACATTTGCTATGTTGTGCGTTTCTGTTTTATCCTCTTTAGGGCGATTATGGGAATGAAATCGTATTTGCTTCCACAAATTTTCCGTCTTTTATTTTCCAGATAATGTATGTTCCGGCAGTCACGTCGCCAGTGTCATTAAATTCTAGCGAACCGCTTGCTCCTTCGTAGTTGATATTGCCGCCTTTGGCAAGTATTGCTGCGGCTTTCGTGAATTCACCAACGTTGATAAGAGTTGCGCCATCATTGTCGTTTGCCACAAGCCGCATCATTTTTGCTACTTCCATAGGAACAACAGATTTTGCTTTGAGTATGGAATACGCAAGGCTGTAAATTGCATCGTAGCAGGTAGCGCCGTAAGAATTGGTCGAAACAGCCCCAAGCAAGGAGGCAAGCGATGTAGCGGACATCTCTCCTGCATCGCTACTGGCTTTGCTTTGATACGTCTCAAAAGCAGTGTTGAATTTTTCATAGTTAGGGTAGTTTTGCGGATGGATATAGACAAAACCCTGCATTCCCTCAATTAACGATTGCTCCGCACCGTAGAGAAAATCGTTGTTGTAATTGGCATCACAGCCCAGAAGTTGAGGTTTGTAGCCGCCCGTAAAGTACGATTTTGCCGTGTTGACGATTTTTGCACTTTCCTCGCCGAATGTTACCAGATAGATGAGTTGTGGCTTCTGGGAAAATACTTGGTCAACAAGCGGCTTAAAATCGAAGTTTTGGTAGTTTGTCATATCGGGCAATTTTGCCGTTGCCAAGACTTTCCCGCGACGCTTTTCAAATGTTTCGCGGAAGGTACGGGCAAGTTCGTTTCCGTAGGGATTATCAAGGTAAATTATCCCGGCGGTTTTTACCTTGAGCGAATCCATGTACACAGCAGCAATACGCCCTTGGAAGGCATCCGAAGGCACGGTGCGCCATACGAGGTCGTTGTCCTCCAACTCACTAATTTTCGGAGACGACGACGAGCCAGTTATCAGCATTGCCTTATTCGGAATGGTAATTTCTGCTGCTTTCATCGTCATTCCCGAACCGCCGGAAGTGATGATGTACTTCGCACCTTCGTCAATCAAGGTTTTGACAAGTGCCTGTGCTTTGGGGTAGTTGCGAGTTTCGTTGTACACAGGCAAAACCTCCAGCTTTTTGCCTAAAACACCACCAAGAGCATTTATTTCTTCCACAGCCATTCGAGCGCCCTGCAACTGGGTTGTCCCCGTCGGGTCGGAGGTGACGATGCTGATACCAATTTTGATGGTCTCACTGGCAACGGAACGGCTTGCCGTCGTGCTTTGCGGGGCGGTTTGAGAAAAAGCCTGTTGTGCAGCGATAAAACTGAAAATAATGAGCAACGGTACAAAGACTTGTATGATACGTGTTTTCATAGTGATACCGTGAAAAATAAATAAACGTGATTTTATGATTAGAGGTGTTCTGCATGGTCGTCGGTTTGACGGAAATGGCTAAAAAAATGGTCGAGGCTATACACACCGGGACCACTAACCAAGAGCGCAAAACTCAGCACGGTATAGGTAAAGGCGAGTTCGCCCTTCCGCGAAAAGGGGTCATAGTTCACAAAAAAGAGTGCTTCGACGACTGCCGAAAAAACCGTTAAAACGACGCAAACAAGCGCTGGGCGCGTGAACAACCCCAGAAATAACAGCCCGCCACCAACAAACTGTGAGAACGTAAAAAAACTTGAAACAAATTTTGAAAGCGGGACTCCAAAGGTCGTTAAGTGCGTCGTAAAGGGGTCAAGACTGCGAAAAAGTTTGTCCGAGCCGTGATAAATCATTATCAAGCCAAGCCACATCCGCAGGAGTAAAATCACCGACTCTCGCCCGAAGGGGCGTGAAATCTGGCTAAAAAAGGAATGTATCAGTTGTCGCAATAGTCTCTGCTCCTTTCGTAAGGGATGGGTAAGGAAGTATGCCAAAGAGCAAAAATATCAATTCTTAATGATTCTGCAATGAAAGGAAAATGAACATTGCTTCATTTCTCGCTGTAATGATGAGAAATTCGCATGAGACCAGACTTTTCAGCGTTTTTGTCAGTGTGAATTTTGTATATTTCGTTCTGGGAAAACAGCGAAACATAGCCGTTTTGACGACCAAATTGAGTTTGGCACGATATTTTGAAATCATTTCCCGTAACTTGTCAGGTCTCGAAAAATTATCCACGAATCGCACGAATTCTCACGAATGAGGTGATTTGAGTCGGTTATTGTTCAAAAAATTGTTCTTGATTCGTGTTAATTCGTGTGATTCGTGGATGTTGTTGACAAGATATCTGACCAGTTATTTTCTTTCCATTTTTCTCGTACTTCTCGCAATAAAGGTGTTATGATGTCTGAATCACTTCTTGTATGGATGTTGGCGATACTGCTTCTCCTTGTGCTGTTGGGGGGAGCGTCGTTGTGGCTCTTGTGGCAACTCAAAGGCACATCGGCTTCGAGTGTGGCTGCGCTGACCGAGCAGGGCAACGCTTCTGCCGAAATACGCAATTCGCTCTCCAAGGTCATGCTCCACACTCAGCGTACGACCTCGCTTCTCGAATCCTCAGCGAAAGACACTTCCACCCACATAGACGGCATAAGCCTCGAAGTGCGGCAATCCGTCTCAATGCTCAGTGATGCTCTTGTGGAATTGCAGCAGTCGCTTCCCGCCACGCTTCGCGGGGATTTGGAACAGCAGTGGCAGCTTCAGTCTGAGAAGCAGCAAAGCCTGTTGCAGAGCGGCTTGCAGCAGTTTTTAGGAACGGAAATTCAGACCCAAATTCAAGGTGAGTTTCGGGAGCAGTTTCAAAGCAGCTTCGATTCGCTCCAAATTACGTTGCCACACCTTTTGAGGGAAGATTTTACCAATATTTTCGGAACAGAACTGGATTTAATTCAAAAGCAAATTGACATTGCCCTTGAAGCATTGAGCAATGCACAGGGGGGAGGTTCGAGTTCTTCACTCTTACCGCAAGAATATGACGACGTAAAACAAATGTTGGCAGCAATGCAAGAGCATTTGGAAGAATTGCGCCAGAATCAATCCGATACCATCAATCGGCAAGGTGAAATCCAATTTGCTTTGCGCGAACTCTCCAATAGTTTCATCGCACTCGAAACGTTTATGCAGGAAGTGACCGATATTCCCCGCATGACGGAAGTAAATTTGCGCAAGCCGCTCCAAGAGCTGCAAAATTTGATAAAAGGGCAGGCTGCCACGATTGAAACGACGTTGCCGGAACTTATTTCGACACAGACCGCAAAAGTTACCCGCAAACTCGCGGCGCATTCGTCGTCGGAAGATATTGCGAAGTTGGGAAACGCCTTTGAGAGCCTTTTAGAGCGCCGTCAAAAGAAAGAAGCCTTGCTCAAAACCATGTCGGAGTTGCAAACAACCATAGGGCAACCCCAACCGATTCCTGTGGAAGCACCAATAGCAAAGCCGGATGACGAGAAAGACCACGTGCGGCTTACCGATGATTTGCAGCGCCTCCAAAGTCGCCTGCTGGCGTATGAAGAGCAGACTCTTGGTTCGTCACACGAAAAAACCGTTCACCGCGAAATCTCCGTATTGGAATCTCTCACAGCGGAGAGCGTTGATGTTGTCAGCGAAGTTCAGTCGGAGACAAAAAAACCACGCT
>JAAFHM010000223.1 GCA_013298375.1 Ignavibacteria bacterium
AACGACGACTATCTTGAAAAAGTGCTTTTTGCACTATAACTTTTTTTTCATGCGATTGCCCTGATATTCAATACAACAAGTCGCAGCTTATCGAATCTCAATATCATACTTATCCAGCAGTCCCACAATTCCTTCGCGCGAAAACTTGGCTTTTTTGATACGATTCCGCTCAGGGTCGAGCGAATAATTGAACGCTGTCCGAAAATCCACCTTTTCCACGACGGTATTGTCAAAAACCGCCTGCAATAAATCGCAGTCGTCGAATACCGAACCCGACACATCTGCTTGGGTAAAATCTACTTCCTGAAGGCTACAATGCTTGAAGTGCGTCTTCTTCAGACTGAGTTTGTAGAACGACGCAAGTTTTAGTGTGCAATGGTCGAACGAAACTGCAAACAGGAAATCATTACAATTCTCAAAATGCAGCCCAACAAGTTTGCAGTCTTTGAAGCGCACATCTCGTAGTGCCGTTTGTGTAAGATTTGCCGAACTGAGATTACACGTTTGAAAGACGCATTCCGAAAACTCAATATTCGACAAATCTGCGCTAAAAAAATTGCAATTCACAAACGTACAGATTTCGTATTCGCCCATCGGTAGGGGGTTTTGTGTGAAATCAATATGGTCGAAGGATTGCTCAGAAACATAGGTTTTATCAAGGTTTTTGCTCATTTTTTTCTCTCTTGTACATTAGACATTATCTATGATACCGTTTCCACTATATTTTTGATACTTTGATTTTAACGAGGCAGTATGCTGCCTTGTTTCGGAGAATTGAAAGTATGTATTTTACAATCAAAACGGTATGATAAGCGATTATTGAGTATTTTTGTGATAATTTTTCAGGAAAAATATCATGAAAAATCATCGCCAAAGCTATGCTGGTATTAGCAATGATCAGACACATCAAGCGCTTACAGGCTTGAGTCGAGAAGCATTTGCAGAACTTTGCTCATATTTTACTCATGGCTGGCAAGAACTACATTCCTTTACCCTTGATGGTAAGCCTCGTCAGCGGCAAGCAACGACCAAAACGAGTGATGTTCTTCCGACATCAGAGAATAAACTCTTCTTTATTCTCAAATTCTGCAAGACCAATCCTTTACAAGAGGAGCTGGCTCATGATTTTGCTATCCCTCAATCTCATGCCAACAAGTGGATACACACGCTCCTGCCCGTACTGTCGGGAACATTGTATCGCATGAGACAAGCTCCAGCAAGGGATGTGCGGTATTTGAACGAAATACTTGAAGCATAGACCATACCGTTATGGATGTTACCGAGCGACGACGGGAACGCCCTGATAATCATGAAGCCCAAAAAAGCGCTTATAGCGGTAAAAAAAACGCATACCGAAAAAAATCTTGTCATAACAGCACCAGATAAACGCATTCTCTACCTCGGCGACAGCACTGACGGTTCGGTGCATGACAAGAAGATCGCCGATAAAGCCACATTCCTTTTCTCGGCAATGATTGTTCTTTTAGCGGACAGCGGTTTCCAGGGATTCGATATTGGCGAGGCAAGGCTACTGCTACCCTGCAAGAAACCACGCAAGAAAGAGCGCCCCGAGCATGAGCGGACATGGAATACTTTTCTGGCAAAGGTGTGCGTGATCGTCGAACACGCACTGGCAAATGTCAAAACTTTTCGGATTATCAAAGACGTTATTCGTCTCAAAAAATCAATAACCCGTGACATGGTTATGGAAATTGCTTGTGGATTAGCCAATCTCCGCCTATCTTTTCCGTGAAATTTACCTTATCATAGATAATGTCTAATAAGTATATTTGCGTTGAAGAGGCTCTATGGAGACAGAGCAATCAAATGAAATTTTTGAGCGTATCGGAATGTTGTTAAATTTTACACTAGTTTTGACAGTTCTTTGGCAAGAAAAAAGATTTGAAAAAACCCGAAAGAAGCGCGAACTTTCAGGATTCAACCACGAATCTTGGAAAGGAAATCGCTATGCTTCTTCCGGTATGTTCTTCGCTATTCAATGCCTTGCGCCCAGTTTTTACGCGCTCTGCATCGTACGGGATCGTTTGCGGGATTCTTGTGGGCATGATACTCTCACAAGGTGATACCACGCTGAGCAATGTCTATCTCTCACTGACAGCATTCGCGCCCGATGCAGTCAAGCGGTATTGGTCGTTGGAACAGGTCTTGCGCCGCCGTTCTTGGCAGGTCGAAGACCTGATAATCGCCTTCACAGGGTTCTTGCTATCAATCTTTCCTCATGGACGCTTCATTGCCGATATTACCCATACCACCACGCAAGGCAAGCACCAAGCCGCTCGTAGCTACCGCAAGAATCCTCATTTCCGCAAAGGCTATGAAAATCAATCCAAATTTCTGGCGGGTAATGATATTCTTTCTTTAGCCTTGGTGGTCGATGAAACAAAGGAAAACGGACGGATTCAACGCTATTGCTTTGCTCTGGGCGGTATTCTTTTGCGCCTCTCAAACAAACGCCGTGGCGAGAAACAAAGCCTTGTCCGCGCTATTGAACGCATTGTCCCCAAGGGAAAAACGGTTCTCTACGACCGGGGCGGTAATGATGCCAAAACCATCAATCGCCTTGCCGAGAACTACACCTACATTACCCGACTCAACGCCAATGCCGTCTTTTACAGCGACCGAGAGTGCAAGCATAAACTCGACATCAAAGAGGATTCCCGCGTGGCAGAGAAACGCAAACGTGAGAATGTCTATCGTTCGCACCATATCTGCTACCGCAAGGGGGTCAAAAAGCCTGTCTTGGTGGTTGCCGAGTGGTTCTACAACCGCCCTAAACGGCGTTGGCGCGTGGTCTTTTATCTCTGCACCAATACCGACCTTGAGTCGGAGCGCGTTATCGAAGAATATACGCTTCGCCGTCAGATTGAAACCACGCACGGCGATAGCAAGCTCTTGACCGGATTTGAAGATTGTCGGCTGCGCTCCAAAACAAGTATTGAGGCATGGTGTTGTCTTTCGCTGATGGCAACCGGTATCCTCGAATACCTCCGATGGAAACTGGCGCAGTCATTTGACCTGAAGCACACCACCAATGGAGTCCTGCAAACCTTGCGGATGCACTGGTATCATCCGAAGAATCTCACTAGAGGCTTGGTATGCTCCTACCTCCGCCATTGCTTGCTGCGGGGGCAACGAAACCCCGAAACTTCTGGGGCAGACTTCTTTACAAAGAACGCTCTTGAGCCGCTTGCTACCTAGAGAAAATTGTCAAAACTACTGTAAATTTTACCCTACACAAAACCTTGATGATGTTTCCAATTACACAAAATTCTGGATCCGCTTTTTTGAAGTCATTACAACGGTCAGTCAACAGTCATTTTGTACCGCAAAGCTATGACTTTTAGTCATGGAAAAATCATACTTTTGGCTACTTTTTTTAGACAGAAAATTTCGACAAATTTGCCGTAGCCGAAAAATATCATACCGTACCATTCAAAACGATATTTGATGCTACTTTTCAGGCACTATTTTTCACAACAACACACGCTTTTTCTCCGCCATTACTGAATAATGTGGGCTTTAGAGCCTTTCGGGTCAATCATGAGACTTCTTCTTAACGCGACTTAGCAGGATGCAACGATTATGAACCTCTTTTCCCTCTCTCAACCTTTCGGCATAGCCGATAAAACAGGACCAATTCGGTTTGCAAAGCGCTTCCATCTTGGTAGCTTGGTCGTTTTGAGCCTTGCGATAGCATTGCTTTTTGCACCACAAGCCCAAGCACAACAAACTGGCGGACTGAGTGGCTCGATAACACTGCCCTCAACCTTAGCGACGCTGACAGGTCGCCTAACAAGTATCACCATTCGCCTTGTCAGCACGACGGATGCGACAACGTTTTCTACATCGCCAAACGTTAACGGTCTATTTTCTTTGTCGAATGTGACGATTGGTACATATAACGTCATTCCATCGTTAAGTGGGGCAGTATTTTTTCCAAGTAGTACCACCGTTATTATTTCCACACAGGATATTGCGCGTGTTACACTCGGCGTTGTGCCACCTTTGCCCGTTATCTCTGGGCAGATTATTGGTGCCGAGAATGCGCGACCATTCCCGTTTGCGCTTGTAAATATTAGCAGTGGCGACGCAAGAATAACAACCACGCTTGATGCTAATGGTCAATTTGCTGTTCCTGTTTCTACTACTGGCACCTATACAATTACTCCAACCACCTCGACATTGCGTGTTGGCTATGTGTTTATTCCCACACAGGTCACGGCACTTGTTGATGCGAATGGTGTTGTATCTCATTCGCCAACATTTGCTGCGGCATTGCCGAAATATCGCTTGCGTGGTATTCTTCGCAGCCCTCTTGGGGAGATGATTTCGGGAAATGCAGACATTCGTGTACAGACAATTTCTCCAATAGGAATGGTTATCGGCGAGTTGTCCACGACAGCGGTGGTTAGCCCCGAAGGGGGCGAGTTTACGCTCTCGGTGAGCAATGGAACATACCGTGTTGTTGTTGCTTACGGTTCGCCTATTCCACCGATTTACACAATTACGCCAAATAATCGCATTGTCAATATTCTGGATGTTCCCGCCGATATTGGTGAAATAGTCATTACGAATCGTCTCTATCTGGTTCAAGGCAGAATTATCAGCACTAACGGCAATCTTATTCTTCCCATGCCGCAAGTGCCCGTGCGTTTAGAGCAGTTCGGAACAAATCTTGCCATTACAAGTGCTACGACTGATGCAAACGGCAACTTTACGATTCTGCTTGATGCTTCACGGTTTACGGCGATACCACTGCGGCTAATTGTTACCTTGCCTGGTTTTACATTGCGTTACAAAGGAAATAACACGGATAACGACCTCGCATTGGAAGGGCTTCGTGATGATTTGGCATTGGGTGATATTCTTGCCGTGCGCATTCCTCCACAGCCATTTCCGGTCAGAGGTCGCTTGGTCTATCCTAATAATGTACCTGTCCTTGCGACCATCGTTGCACTTGTGACGAACGCAAACAGCGTTATAACAACAAGCCGAGAGATGAATGTTGTTCTTGACGGAGCAGGTAATTACACCATTCCGGGCATTACTTCTGGTTCATTTCAAATATCTCTGCGCTCACCGAATCTTGTCTTTAATCCGCCGCTCATTGACGTATTTATGCCACGCGACGCTGGAACGACGTTCAACGTTCAGGCGACGTTTATTCCCATCCTTGTTTCGGGACGAGTCCAAACCGTTCTCGGCACGCCCGTTCCCGGCGTACCAATGCGTGTAAATGGCAGTGCCAATGGCGTTAGTACGCTTACCGATGCCAATGGTAGATATACTCTCTCGGTCAGTGGTCAATATCCCGATAGCCGTTGGTTTATTTTTCCAACCCTCCAAGTAAATACCTTTTATCCACCAACACGATTGGTGGTAACAGATATCAATAGCCTTGCCCTAAGTTCGATGGATTTTCGGGCAACATCAACCACCAGTACACTACCGTTATCAACAATTAGTGGTAGAATTACGTTTTTGGATAATAATGGGCGTGAACAGGGTTTGGGCAGGGTGACGTTAAGCGATGGTACTCGCACGATACAAACAGATGCGAACGGTAATTATACCTTGCGAGATATTCCCAATGGCTCTTATACCGTTTTTCCTGCATTGAGCGGCTATATTTTTACCCCACCAACGCTTAATGCAAGCATTCTTGGTGGTAACAAAACATTGAATCAAAACTTTGTTGCACGCCTCAGACCTGATGTGACGAATCGCTCCCCTGTTGTTCGGAGACCAATCAACGATATTCCTGTCATTGCCGCAGCAACAACCCCAATACCGTTTGTCTCAGTATTTACCGATGCCGACAATGATTCATTGCTGATAACTACTGCCATTGAAGACCCTACGCTGCTTCGCACAAGGATTCGGGATAATACGCTCTTGATTGATGCGCTTTCCGAAGGCAATACGATGGTCAGTTTGATTGCCAATGATAATCGTGGTGGGACGACAACGGCATCGTTCCGTGTTACCGTCAGTCGCCCCTTTGCAACCCCAACGCAATTTACCCGTGAAAAGGGTAATATTAATACAAACATCAACGCAGCAATCGTTATTGAACCACAAACTATTTTTGCGACAACACCAGTTAATGGTGAACTTGGGGCGTTTAATCGTAATTGTGAATGTGTTGGTTCAATTGTCTGGACGGGTAATAACGCGGTTTTGCCTGTATGGGGTGAAGATAAAGAGAACGATATTCCGGGAATGGGAATTTCAGATCCTATTAGTATTCGTTTCGTTGATAATATTCAACGCAGATCGAAACTCACTCGTGCTATTTATTTTCACAATGCCCAACCAGGGTTGTGGCCTATTGATCAAGCCGTTATTACAGCAATTCCTACATTAGAGGATGATGAATGTAAGCCAATACAAAATATCGTGATGTCAACCCGCAGTGAGCAAAATTCCTTTGAGGCACACATTACGCCGAATCCTGTCTCCAATAAAGCAACGCTTTCCTATACGTTGTCAAGCGCTGGCGTTGTCAATGTAGAGTTATGGAATATATTTGGACAGCGCGTTACCGTCTTGGCTTCGGGATATTATGCTTCGGGTGAGCAGCGTTTAGATCTTGCCATTGATGGTTTACCATCGGGAATGTACATTTGTCGCATCCAAAGTACGAGTGAATTCTCTCGTCGTAATCTCTCTGTTCTTAGGCTATCGGTGATTCGGTGACACTTTAGGACTTATGAAAATATGATAGAGGGCTTTGCAAGTTGCTGTTTCATGTAGTTATCCAACAAGCCATGTTTGAGTTCATAAACAGTTTTGCTTGTTGCATATGCGTTCTTTTTCAAACAATTCCATACCAACAAGGCACAACCAGTGTAATTGCGTTGAATACGTGAAAGCCGACATTGACAGCGTTCAATACCAGTTAATTGCTTGATTTCGCGGAAAAGCTGCTCAATCTTCCAACGGATGCCAACAATTTCTTTGACAGCATCAATCGAATCTTGAGTCCTATTGTTGGTAACGATATAGTCCCTTGCGCTCTGAAGAAAGCACCTGAGCATCGCCGCTCAGGCCGGAGCAGATTCATGCGATGACCTTTGGGCATCGTTATGAGATGTATGGATTTGCCATGTTTTTGCTTTTCTTTTGTCCACGCAAGTTTGGCGACTCCTTTGCGTGCTTCCTCGCCGTTGGTATCATCGGCAAGACAGCCGCTTTTGACAGGGCAATAGTAACGAATGGTGCGGGCAGAAAATCACAATCGGAACTCCGCCATAGACAAAGGAACGAAGCCGTCATCATTCGGCTCAAGCCCATACCACAAGGCGCAGATATTGAACGCTGCCATCGCATATGCTAGGCGCATCACAACCCGACTCCACGAGCGATGGGTGAGTTTCTTGAGTCCGCAAATGTTGTCAAACAAGGGGTCGTGTCCAACTCCCAAAAAATGCGTGTGGGATTCAACAGCATTTGTGCTAAATTTGATAGGGCGATTGAGGTACATACTGCTTGAACCGCCCTATTCATGAGCCTTCCCAATGCTCAACACCGTCAATATGAACAGTATCCCGACCATACGCCTTGCCAACCACAACATCACCACGCAAAGCCACACCGACCCACAATCGCTTGTGGCGCACATGGGTGCAGTGC
>JAAFHM010000096.1 GCA_013298375.1 Ignavibacteria bacterium
ATGTTGGTACGGATGCGAAGATCGCCACTATTGGCTGGTGTTTTGGCGGTGGCTGGTCGCATCAGGCTTCGCTGGCTCTTGGCAAACAAGCCGTTGGTTGCGTGATTTACTACGGTATGCCGGAAACCGATGCCACCAAACTCGCCACGATGAACGCACCAACACTCGGTATTTTTGCCAAGCAAGATAAATGGATTACGCCAGAGGTTGCGTCAAAGTTTGAAGCAGCAACGAAAGCAGCCGGGAAATCCGTCGAAATCAAACTCTATGATGCCGATCATGCTTTTGCAAATCCCAGCAATCCCAAATTTGCTAAAGACTTAGCGGAAGATGCTCACAAGGCGGTTCTTGCTTTTTTCAAAAAATGTTTTGCTTAAAAAATAACTGTTCAGGTACGAGGGTCTCGCTTCCCAGCGAGGCTCTCGTTTTGGTGGACGGATACGCAAGTTTGCCGCCGAGCGAGAGCCTCGCTCAAGGCAGCGAGACCCTCGCGCAAAACCCAGCCAGCTACAAAAAAATACCCAAGTATGCAGATAACCAATACCGTCTTAATGATAGCGCCCGTGCGCTTCGGCTTTAATCCTGATGCCGCAGAAACAAATTCGTTCATGGAAGCTGATACAGGCTTGTCCGGCGAAGAGCGGCAGCGTATTCAAAACGCTGCACGAGCCGAGTGTCTGCACTTTGCCGAGGCGCTCAGGGCGGCGGGAATAAGCGTCGTCATCGTGGAAGACACGCCGGAGCCGCATACGCCGGATTCAATTTTTCCGAATAATTGGATTTCAACACACAGCGACGGACGCATCGTTCTGTACCCGATGGAGCCGGAGAATCGCCGTTTGGAGCGCCGCGCTGATATTGTCATTGACCTCGCAAACCGCTTTGGGTACGCCAAAACTGAGGATTTATCGGACTTTGAGGAAACCAATGTTTTTCTCGAAGGCACGGGTAGTCTTGTTTTGGACAGAACAAATGCAATTGTGTATGCCAATCGTTCATCGAGGATGCACTCTGCCGCATTGCAAGAATTTACCAAGCGCATGGGCTATACCGCCATAGAATTTACGTCGCGCCGCAGCAATGGCGGGCAGATTTACCATACCAACGTCATAATGGCGGTGGGCGAAGGCGCGGCGGTCGTGTGCGCGGACGTTATCACCGAGAGCGGTGAACGTGCTGCGGTGCTGGATTCTTTGCGGAAGCATCAAGGCGTGGTGGTAGAAATTTCTGAGGCGCAAATGGATGAATTTGCAGGAAATATGCTCCACGTGTGCAACAGCATAGGCGAAAAATTTTGGATTATGTCCTCACGCGCCTATAATGCCCTTACCAAAGAGCAGATAGTCGCTTTGCAGCATAATTCCACACTTCTGCACGCGCCGCTCGACACAATTGAGCGTTATGGCGGTGGCTCGGCACGGTGTATGTTAGCGGAGATTTTTGTTCCTGAGAAGATTTAGCTGTATTTTATGGCGACGGTTTACGCACAATTTTTATCACGCATCACCTGAGAATCTCTCTCATTCCCGTATTGAAGTCTATGCCCTCAACCCAGCGTCTTAATGTGACATCCGAATACGGATTGCTCAAAACGGTTATCATTCATCGTCCCAGTGCCGAGATAGACCGCTTGTTGCCAGACAACTACCGCACCTATCTTTTTGAAGATATTCCATATTTGGAAAAAATCCATAGCGAACACGATCATTTTGCTTCGCTTATTCGTTCCAAAGGCGCAGAAACACTCTATTTCGAGGTGCTTTTGGAAGAAATGCTCCGCGATGAAGCCGCCCGGTACGACACACTGGAAGCGGTTGTTGCGCTGGAGCGCTGCGAAAGCATTATGAACGACCTCATGCTTATTCCCACGCCGGAACTCGCAACCATGCTGCTGGCAGGGCTTCGTGCCAATGAAGCGCGGGCGCGGGGGTTCAAGGTGAGTCAGTATCTGCCGGATGATTGGATGATGATATCGCCTGTGCCGAATGTGTATTTTATGCGTGACCCATCGGCGATTGTGGGCAATAGCATCATTTCCTCAAATATGTACTATCCCGCTAGAGTTCGTGAATCCTTGCTTATTGAGCATATTTTCCGTTATCATCCGCGCTTTATGAAAGCCGATGCTTTTGCCTACGGAACGCACAACGACGAGCGATACAGCTCCATCGAAGGCGGCGATATTGTTGTGTTGAATAAAGAAGCCATCGCCGTCGGGTGCAGCGAGCGCACCAGCACGGATGCGATTGCCCATTTAGCATCGAATCTCTTTCGCCGAGGCTCTATTAAGCGGGTCTATGAAGTGCTTGTGCCGCCGAAACGAGAGTATATGCACCTCGACACGGTGTTCACCATCGTTGCACCGCAAACCATCTGTGCGCACAAACGGAGCTTTATGGAATCGCCTCAAACACGGCTCTATGAGGTTGCCGATAACGAAAAAGGGTACAAACTCCACACCGAAGGGCGCACCTTTACGGACGTTTTGCGCGACGAATTTGGTGCTTTGACGATTATTGAAGTCGCTGGAGGTGATAAATACTATGCCGACCGCGAACAACGCACCGATGGCGCAAATGTCTTCACGATAGCACCGGGCGTGGTGGTGGGCTATGACCGCAATCAACGCACGAATGCGGCACTCCGGGCTGCGGGAATCGAAGTGCTGGATTTTGAAGGCTCGGAACTCGTGCGCGGCTTAGGTGGTGCGCGGTGTATGACGATGCCGATAGAGCGCGAGGATGGAGAAAAATAAAAGCCCGGAAAAAGAAACGGGCTGTCCGCTTGGGAAGCGAACAGCCCGTAAAAATACGCAGACGCGATATTACATTTTCATACGATACAACGTGCCGCTTTCGACAGCGTATAAGAACCCATCCAAAGCAAACATATCATCGACATTGCTCATCAAGCCTTTCGGACCAACCTGCTCTGAATCACCGGTTTTGGCGTTGGTTTTGTAGAGCGTACCATTTTTCTCGACGCTCCAAAGCATACCATTTGCGCCAACCATAGCAACCGTTTTTTCCCAACCGTCTTTATCAACAGTTTCCCAGCGTGCGGAGCGAGGGTTCGTCCTGTACAATGCGCCCTGTTCGACTGTCCAGAGGTAGCCGTCC
The DNA here is from genome assembly GCA_013298375.1 of Ignavibacteria bacterium. Lineage (GTDB taxonomy): Bacteria > Bacteroidota > Ignavibacteria > Kapaibacteriales > UBA4661 > PH2015. The sequence continues at coordinate 3,120 of JAAFHM010000096.1, forward strand.
ATTGCTTCAAACAGTGTTGCGTGTTTGAAATCGCCTTTGTCGCCGAGGCGTTTGTAGTTGCCCTCTTTATCGGTTTCATACACCGTTCCATCGGTTTCAATGGTGTAAATCATACCGTTCATGCCGACCATTGCTTCGGTATCACCATAATCGCTGCTGACTTTTTCCCAGCGACCCGATTTAGGGTTGCTTTTGTACAAAATACCGCCCTCGACCGTCCAAAGCCAGCCGTCAAGCGCTGCGAGATTGTCCACATTTTTGAATGCTCCTTTGTCGCCAAGCTGCTCGTATTTACCGGTTTTGTCGGTCTTGAAAAGCGTACCGTCTTTTTCAATACTGTAAATAAAGCCGTCCATTGCAACGACTTCAACCGTATTTGCCCAATCGCCTTTTTTGCCAACCTGCTCCCATTTCTGGGCTTGTGCATTGACGACAAATGCAAGAGCAATAATCAGAGGAACAAAGAATGTTCTCAGTTTCATAAGAGTTCTCCAAAAAACAAGATAAAAAATTGAGTTGAATTGTGTGCCGCGTAGCGTCCCGCAAAGCTACGGATTCTTCCCAACATGAGGAACAGTCCTAGAAGTACACACATTATAGAACTTTGAAGTTCTATGGCGCGAGAGAGTTCAAGACGCAGAACGTACCACACTAGGCACTCAGACGCACAGAATAGCCCAAAAGTTTAGCCTTTGTACGCATTTTTTCCGATCTCTTGCTAATCGTCGTCGCGCTCATTGTCGGCATTGTTCATTGTGGATTCATCGTGAAGAGACCGCACCAATTTTGCTTCGACAAGGAAAATGACATTTTCGCAAATGTTAGTTGCCTGATCTGCCATTCGCTCCAAGTTGCGTAAAACCATCAATATTCCCACCGATGGGTCTATTACTGATGCGTCACGTTTCATCAGGGAAACAGTATCATCAAAAATCTCTTTGGTGAGTGAATCAATGTGATTGTCCGTGCGCATGATTTGGTACGCCAATTCGGGATCGTTGTTGACAAATGCGTCCAGACTGCCTTTGACCATCGTGTGAACACCTTGCGTGAGGCGCTCTAATGCTAATTTTTCGGCAATTCTCGGCAGGGCGGGCTGTTCGATAAGGTTTCGTGCGATATTGAACGCTAAATCCCCAATGCGTTCGAGTTCATTGTTGATTTTGAGCGCTACCAAAAGCAGACGTAAATCGCTTGCGACAGGCTGATGAAGCGCAAAAATCTTTTGACATTGCTTGTCAATTTTCATGTCGAGTTTATCAACCTTATCATCGCGTTCCATGACAAGCCGCGCAATCTGCTCGTCACCCTTCAATACGGCGCGGAATGAAAATTCTACCTGCTCCTCCACGATACTGCCCATGCGAATAAGGCGTGTGCGGAGCTTGTCCAGACTGTCTTCAAAAGAGCGATGCATAAATCTTGGGAAATAGAGGATTGAGGAAGAGGAGTGCGTAGGCGGATATTCTGCCGGAGCGAACGGCGTTCGCGCTCCTGTTGAACGTAATGACCTTAACGCTCACGGTCGGTAACGAATCAGGCGACCGCGCAAAATGGGCGATGTATAAATGCCACCTTCGGCATCAGGACGCGCCGTAAGATTGTAGGTAATCAAAACAGCGCTTGCACCACGCTTCTTTGCGGCTTCTATGAGTAATGACTCCAATTCTGCATCAACAAGATTGCTAACACGAAGAAAAACCTCACCCATGTATTCATAATTTGCGGCTTTAATGTCTTTTTCCGCATAAAAAACGTCAATTGTTGCAACAGCAGGATACGAGCGCCCTAAATGCTCAACGGTTCGCCAAAGACTACACGCAGTTAATAGAACGGCGCAGAGCGCCAAGACAATACTTCCACGAACAGCCATCATAGTACACCTCGCACAATGAAAAATTATCCAAAACGTCCCGTGACGTAATCCTCGGTTTCTTTTTTGCCGGGATTGGTGAATATTTTACGAGTTTTATCGTATTCTACCAAATGTCCCATGTAAAAGAATGCTGTGTATTCGCTTACACGAGCGGCTTGTTGCATATTATGGGTAACAATGACGATGGTGTATTGCTTTTTGAGTTCCAAAATCAATTCTTCCACTTTTGCCGTCGAAATCGGGTCAAGCGCTGAACACGGCTCATCCATGAGCAAAATAGAAGGATTCACCGCAACCGCCCGCGCAATACACAATCGCTGTTGCTGTCCGCCGGACAAACCCATTGCGGAAGCGTCCAAGCGGTCTTTCACTTCATTAAACAGCGCCGCATTTATCAGACTTTCTTCTACGATACGGTCTAGTTCCGTGCGGTCGGTAATGCCATTTAAGCGGGGTCCGAAGGCTACGTTGTCGTAGATAGATTTTGGAAACGGAGTTGATTTTTGAAAAACCATGCCAACGCGCTTCCGCAGTTCGACGACATCAATGCTGTTATCATAGATGTTTACGCCGTCAATGCCCAAATTTCCCGATACCCGTGCGCCCGCAATAAGGTCATTCATACGGTTAATGCTTCGCAAAAACGTGGATTTCCCGCAGCCCGAGGGTCCAATAAATGCCGTTACCTCTTGTTCGTAAATATCCAAGGTAATGCGGTGGAGTGCCTGTTTTGCGCCATAATAAACGCATAAATCCGTGGCTTGGATTTTGGTATCAAGTGTTTTTTTTGCCATAAAACGTGAAGGTGAGCAATGAATGACGGACAATAGCGATATTAGCCGAGTTGTTTGCTTCTAATGCGTGAGCGAATGAAGGTTGCGGCAAAATTCAGCGTGAAGGTAAGCATCAAAAGAACAAGCGTGGTTGCATATTGCAAGGGCAGCGTTTTATCAACATCGGGCGACTGCGTGGAAAGAACAAAAAGATGATAGCCCAAGTGCATAAATTGACTCGAAACACCGTCGGGAAGCTGCGGTAGCGAATAAACCACGCCCGTAAACAGTATCGGTGCGACTTCTCCGGCACTTCGCCCAATGGCGAGAATCGAACCCGTGAGAATGCCCGTTGTGGAGTTCGGCAACACAATTTTCCAAATCGTTTGCCAGCGCGTCGCACCAAGCGCGAGACTGCTTTCACGCATTTCGCGGGGAACATTTTTTAATGCTTCTTCCACCGAAACAATCACCACCGGCAGCGTTAGCGCGGCAAGTGTCGCCGAAGCCCAGAGCAATGCGGGTTTTGCCCAGATTGCTTCGGTATTACCAAAGGCTTTATCAACACCGACACCGAGAAATTGCACAAAAAATCCCAAGCCAAAAAGCCCAAAAACAATCGACGGTACGCCCGCCAGCGTGTTGACGGCAAAGCGAATCACGCGGGGCAATACAGCACCAGTACGGGTGTATTCGTTCAGGTAAATCGCCGTAATCGTCCCAATCGGCACGCCAAGTATAGACATTACCAGTACCAACAGCGTTGTGCCGTAGATAGCAGGAAATATCCCGCCTTCGGTGTTATTATTGCGTGGTGCTTCGCTCAGAAGTTGCCACGAAATGTGCGGCAAGCCCTGAACTAAAAACGTTCCCATTGTGCTAACAACAAGCCCCGCAACAGCAATGATAGCGAGGGTTGCGGTGCCAACAGCGAAAAATCCGATGAGGCGTTTTGTGGACATGATGTGCGAAAAGTGTGTATTGGCGGTGAAGCAAGGCTCAATTTACAACGCAAGTTGCAAAAATACATACTTTTTGTCTCTGTGGCGTTTTATGTTTACGTTATGTTGGAATTGGGGAATAGAGATTATCCTAATGCAGTAAGCCCTTGGTGAATATCCTTGCTACTTTCCTGAATAATTGCCAACAGCTCCGCAACCGTGCGTTTGTCGCTTCTGTCTGGCGCATTGGCGTTCACGGCTTTCAAGTCATATTTTTTTGCAAGAATTTCTTCCCGCGATACCCACCAACTCCGCTCCGATAGACGTTCCGGCGCATCTTCTCCGGCGTGAAGCCGCTCCAAAAAATCGCTAAAATGCGCCAACGTCAGCGGATTGCCCTTGTTCACTTTACGGATGCTCATATCATCGGTCAGCGTCATATCGTAATACCAAATGCGTTCGGTTTGCTTGCCTTTGGTGAAAAAGAGAATGTCGGTTTTCACACCCGCACCAGCATTGACGAACACACCGGGCGGCAAACTGAGAATACACCACACATCACAATCATTCAAGAGTTTCTGCTTTGTGGCGGTGTAAGCGGCTGTTTTGGTGTGAAAAAGTACGCCCTCGTCTATGACCATAGCGCACGTGCCGCCTTTTGCCAAGGACGAGATAATATGCTGGATGAAGAGAATTTGCGCCTTGTTGGTCTTAAAATCGAAATTTGCTTGCGCCTCAGAGCCTTCTTTGCTGCCAAATGGCGGATTGGTGAAAATGTAGTCAAATTGCTTGGGGGCTTGCGTGAATAAATTTCCATAGGTTGCCCGCCCCGTCAGCGTGTTTCCGTGCCAAAGTCGGGGCTGCGCTACGCCGTGCAGAAGCATATTTGCCAGCATAACCGCGACCGTATCAGTGTCATCTTCGCGTCCCCACAAGGCGTTGTGACGAAGATGCTGCAATAAACGAGAATCCGAACGGGCTTTCGGTTCCATTGCTTTGTACGCTTCCACCAAAAAACCACCCGTGCCGCAACATGGGTCATACACCGTCTTGCCCGCTTTCGGCTTCACGGCTTGCACCATTGCGCGGACAACTTCGCGCGGCGTGAAAAACTGTCCGCCGTCGCTGTTCTTTTCGCCCAAACGCAATAGCAAGCCTTCATACGCTTGCGAGAGGCTGAAAAAATGCTGCTCGTCGGGTTTTGCTTCGGTGATGGTGTGAATTTTATCAATCGTGTTCCAAAAGTTCGTGTTCTCCACCAAATTTGTCCGCTCTTTGGCGCGAAATATCTCGCCGATAACCTGCTGCTGCGGGCTTCCCGTCGCATCGCCAAGCTCGCGTAGGCGGGGGAAAAGTTCGCCATTCACAAACGCAATGCCGCCGCTCTGCCATGTTTCTTGGCGATGCGCCCCCTCCGGTGCTGCCCAATCCCGCCAGCGATACGGTGCGGGAATAGATTCTTCGGGCTTGGGCTGCCCAAATTCTTCCGCTTCGCGCTCGTCCAGTTCTGCTTTCAGATCCCAAAATCGCAAAAATAGCATCCACGTTAGTTCGGGGATGTACGCCTTCGCGCCTTTGGTCTTGTCGCGGCGCAAAATATCGCACACCGACCAGATAGCCGCGTTCATCTCCGCTTGCGTGGTGATGCCTTTTTTCGGCTTTGGTGATTTGGTTGTTTTGGGCTGGAGTTCGATTGTTTTTTTCGCTTTTGAAATTGTTTTGCTCATCGTTGTTCGGAAATGTCGTGGTGAAAAGGAAATGCCTCGCGGACGATCGCCCCTGCGAGTGCCTTTGCTGCTTCGTACTGCCGCTCGGCGGCATGGCGGACGCGCTCGGCTTCGGCGAGACGGGTGCTGATGCGCTCGGCGATGCTGCGCTGCTCTTCAAGTGTGGGCGGAAGGGGGATAAGTATTGGGAATACCGATGCTTCAAACCGTATTGCGGCTTGATTAACCCACGATTCGCAAGTTTTCTCGAAATATCGTTGTTCCCATAAATCATTGATGAAGTAGGCTAAATAACGCGGTTCAAGGCTTTCTTTCGTGCGAATGCGGGTAAGGTGATTGCTAAAAAGATACGGCTCTTTAGTGTTTGGTGTGAAAAGGCAGGTTTTTCCAACAAGTTCAGGGCTATTGGTGTTATTGAACAAAATATCACCATCGGTAAGCGAATAATCTTTGAGAATTTTTTCGGAAGCCGGAATACGCCAAAGTTGTTCAGTATCCATGAGTCCACGCCGCGAAATGTTGTTCATTCGCAAGTGGATAACACCTTTCGTGCGAGATTTATCACCGCTTGCGACACCGGATTGCGTTGAAGTAATGTGGTCTCCAAGTTTCTCCCACCGCCAGCCATCGGGCAGTTCTTCCGGCAGTGCCTCGCGGACAATCGCCCCCGCGAGTGCCTTTGCTGCTTCGTACTGCCGCTCGGCAGCGTGGCGTATGCGCTCGGCTTCCGCGAGGCGGGTGCTGATGCGCTCGGCGATGCTGCGCTGTTCTTCAAGTGTGGGCGGAAGGGGAATGAGCAAATTTTTAACAATTTGTGCATTCAAATTCGGTTGCGCACCCGTTCTACTTTCTTTAAGTAGCTCTTTGACACTCGCACTCAAGATGAAATACAGGAAAAGATAATCAAGTTCTTTCGGATTTTTGGGTACAATGCCCAAAATTGCCTGATTTGTCGCTAATGGCACGGTATTGATGCTGCTTCGCCCGATTGATGCGCCATAGATTGCGAACAATACTGTATTTGGAGGAAATATTTTTGCACCACTATCTTCCAATCCTGCTTCAGTTATTGTCTGCTTTGTTTGCGAAATTGTCTGTCCGGCAGCGGTTAAATCTTCTGTAATTGCCCAAGGAATATCACCACCATAATATTTTGCAATTCCAGACGAAGGAGTCCCACCGCTCTGTACATGGCAAGCAATTCCAAGTTTCTCCCACCGCCAGCCGTCGGGGAGCGATGTTGTATGCTGTGTTTGCTGTTTCATAATGCAAGAAATGACGCGATAGTTTCGACCATTGTGCGGGCGTGTTGGGTAATTTCCCGTGCTTGTTCGGGTGTGATGGGTGTGATAGTTTTGTAGTCGGATGCTTGGCGCAAATCGAAGGCGCGGTGCAGGTCTTTGGAGCGTTGTTTGTCAAAAATCCCCGTGCGAATAAAATTTGTGTCAAACAGTCCGATAATGCCTGTATGCTTGGCAGGAAGAGGGCTAACATCCTGCAACAATGCCAAAACTGCATAAAACATAGCGTAATATGCCCGATTGACCACACTCAGTGCCGTGCGATTGTGCAATAGCAAAAATTCTGCATCATCCAGTGCAGCGCGAGCTTGTTCCATGCGGTATGAACGCAAGATATGTAATTCTTCGGGTGTCATACGGCTTCGCCTTCTCGCTCAATTGCCCGCAGCAGTGGCGAAGCGGCTTCGCGCTCGTACTCATCGCGGGAATAAGCAAGGGGTGAAACGATAACACCATGCTCAAACCCCGCTTCCCATGCACATTCGCTGATAAATTGGTCAGTATCAATATCAAGATTTTCGACAACGACAAGCATATCGAAATCCGAATCTGGCGCAGCCTCGCCGCGCACCCGCGAACCAAATGCCCGCACGAAAAGCGGTTCAGTGCGCCGACGGAGCAGGGTGAGGAAATGTGCGCCGATTAACTGCTCTTGGTGATTCATACTTTGTTCTTTCAATGCTAGTTTTTATGCGGGTAGTAGTTGCAAACGGTAGTGTACCGAAAGTGTTTTCACATCAGTAAACGGCGTTTTGTTTCGGTGAGTAGTTCTTTGGGGGAAACGCTGAGATTGCGAAATGCCTCTCTGCCGCCGTAGATGCGGATGTCGTCGGTTTCAAAGACGGTTGGTTGTTCAATGGCTTGGATGCCGCCGTTCTCGAATTGTTTTGCCAGTCCCTTGAGTGCGCCGACGGTTTGTTGCGGAAATCCAGTAAACCAGTCTTTGTTTGCACGGCTAAAGGTGGTTGCGCGTTGATTGCGGGTTTTGGGTTCAGTGTTGTAGGCAATATTTGCCAGTACATCGAAAAGTTCGCAATCGTCTAACTCTTCTGCTTTCTGCAAGGAACGCAGTGAGTTTTCGCCGCCGTAGAGATGTTCGATGAAATCCAAACGTGCATCCGCATCAATCCAAATACTCCGAAAGTCGTTTTCTTGTGCAGCTTTTGTCAAAATTTCTTGCGCCAAGCGTGTTCGGTATTCGCCGAGTGTCAGAATCACTTCTTTGTTATCATCGTGAACGATGATACTGCGGTCTTGTTTTGCTACGCTCACGTCGAATTGATTCTCCACAACAAGGAGATGCGGCGGACGGGGTGGCGGTGGTTCGCCGCCCCCACCGTTTCTTGGCGGATTGCGCCGCTCACGTGTTGTAAATTCTTCATTGAAAAGCCGTGTCGCATTGGTGTAGTCATACAGGCAAAAAAGTGGTTTCGTGCCTTCGGGATCGCCTGTGCGTGTGCCGCGTCCAAGCATTTGATAGAAGACAATGGGCGAAGAAATATATCGAAAGAAAACAACATTGAGCAGATTGGGAATATCCACGCCTGTTGAGAGTAAATCTACTGTCGTAGCAATGAAATGGGAGTGTTCTGAGCTACGAAAAACTTTCACCAGTTCACTGGCAGGGGGGCGAAGATTGGGGTTTGCGGTGCATTGGAAAGCAAATGCTTCGCATTGCTTTGTCATTGTTTTTTTGCACCACTGCTCGTACAAGCGATTCATCACGATGCTTACGTGGTGCGCGTGGTCATCACTTGCGCAAAAAATGACCGTTTTTTGATGGATACCCTGCCCGCCAAGATTGCTTATAAGCATTGAATCAAAGAGGTCTTGGCACATGACTTCTATACGGTCTTGTATAAAAAGTTTTTCCTCATAGCGTTTTGGGTCATACTGCGCATCAAGCGAATTGGCATCGGCAATTTCGCCTGTTTGAGGATTGATAACGATACGCGAAACAAGCTCACTTCGTTCTAGTGGTTTTTCGTCAAGATTAACGCTGCGGCGTTCTACTTCGCAGGCAGCAAGATAGCCGTCTGCCATGCCGTTGCCGAAGGAATAATGATAGACCGATTCACCGAAGTAGCGGATATTGTCGGCTGTGATTCTGGTATCGTCATCTTGGGCTGTTGTTGTGGTTGCTGTTCGCGGCTGAATAAGCTGCCGTGGTGTAGCGGTAAGTCCGATATGGATAGCATTAGGATTGCGCTCTAAGATACCGCGCCACTCGCCGTAGGCAGAGCGATGACATTCATCAATGATGATATGACTAAATTCATCTTCGGCATAATGTTCCTGATGAAATGCCGTTCCGTCCTTTGCTCCTGCGTACAAGGTTTGGTAGGAGGCAACCAAAACACGAGCGTTATTTTGCGGATGTGTTGTATCCACAATCTGAGCATCTGCGCCAAATGCCTGAAAAATCTTGTTGTGCGCCTGTGAACGAAGCTCGTCACGGTCGCAGAGGAAGAGAGCCTTGCGGAGCAGCCCCGCCTTGTGGAGACGATAGAGAATTTGCATGGCAATCACCGTTTTTCCCGTGCCTGTGGCAAGCGAAAGCAACGCACGTACACGCCCTGCGGCAATAGCTTCAAAGACCGCACGAATAGCGGCATCTTGATAATATCGGGGTTTTTGCTCGGCATAATATTCCGTGAGCAAGACTTGTGCATTTTTATCACGGAAAGAAAATGTCTTGTGCGCTTCGTACCGTTTCA
>JAAFHM010000531.1 GCA_013298375.1 Ignavibacteria bacterium
AATTTCGGGGAGAACAAGCAGCACCAGCGACAACGTATCTGCCGTAAACCAAGGCGTGAAGCCACCGTTAGGTGTGACGAATTTTGCAATACCGCCCGTCACCGCCCAGCCAATCGTAAAGACCAAGCCAATCAGCCCCAAAGCCAATATGCCTTCTTTGACGTTTGCTTCTTGCCAGCGCCGCGTAAAAGCGTAGAGCGCCGCGAGAATATGCAGATGGAAAATAACAACTTCAATCATGCTTGTTCAGGGAAAAGCGTGGTAGAATGGGAATTGATGCGCGTGAAAATACCGCTTTCGCCTCTTATTTGCAAATTGCGGTTTGTTGGGCAGGGGCTAATCGGGAGTATGTTCATCAATATCAAACATCGTGCGAATCGGCTCCAAGTGACGCACAAACACTTGCAACGCAAGAATAAAGACAAAAAATGTAAATGGCGCAATCGTGTCACAACGAACCTGCATAAATGACCGCGCAAGCTGCTCCGGCGCAGTGTACATCAGTACAGGCGTTGCAATCGCACCAGTCATCACACCAACATAGAGATTACGCCGAATAACCAGATACCCCGTAAGCCAACACAATGCGAAAACAACCACCGGCACAAGATTGATTGCCGCCATCACGCCCGCAACTACCGACAAGCCGCGTCCATACTGCTGCGCATGGCGAAAAATCATATTGTAGTTGTGTCCCAACACCGCAAAAAAGCCCGTCAGCGCTGGTGCAGCAAATGTTTCTGTCCCGCCAATACTCGCACCCAGAATCATCCCAATTTTTACTGCCAAAAAGCCTTTTGCAGCATCTATGAACGCCACTAACAGTTGGGTTCGCAAGAGTTTTTGCCGCTCCCAGAGGTGCTGAATCGTTGCATTTTGTGGGGTTGTGTCGAGGTCGCTTGTTTCAAGGCTTGTGCGCCCAATAGCACGGGCAAGCAGATGCGCCGTCGGGAATGCACCGAGAGCATAACCAAGCGCCATGCACAAAAGTTGTACAGCAAGAGGCATAGTAAGGGGATAATTGTGGGAATGATGGTAAACTTTCAGCGCTATTTTTCCAAGGGCGAAGCAATAATAACTTGTACAATACGGCAATACGAGCGCCCTTCGGGTGTCGCGTTGTCGTGGAGCAGGACATCACTGCCAATCGGTACAATTTTGATGCGCTCTTCGGGAAGTTGTAAAAAGTTTTTGACTTCCACAGAGCGGCGAAAAGCGAGGTCACGATTGTATTCCCGTGAACCAACGCGGTCGCCGTAGCCGACAATCGTCACCTGCGAGGCAGGCTGGATGCGCTGTTTGATGAAACTGAGCAATGACAAATTTTCCGCGTTGATTTCCGCACGGTCAAAATCAAAGAGCATGAGCGAAAAGCGCTCTAAACGTTTGTCTTTCACTTCTTCAAGACGCTTTTTCTTGACGGTTATTTGGCGCACCGTGACGGGCTGTTCGGCGCTCACTTCGCGCCCGTCGAGGTCACTCGCCTTAATGCTGGCAGTAAGTGGAAGTTCGCTTTCGCCCAACAGTGTTTCCCCAATGCGCCACTGCTCGGCGGGCGGCGTTTCGCCCGTGACCGATTCGCCTGTCCATTGCTGAAGCACCGAACCATTGCGCTTTATCGCCATTGTCCATGAGCGCAAGCCAGCCGGAGCGTCAATAACAGGCTGCAATTCCAGCATCGGCGGCGTGAGTGTGCGAGTGATGGCGCTGCTTTTCACGGGAGCGAGGATTTCCGGCATTGATGCGCTGAGTTCGGCACGACGATTATCGGCAACGCCTTCTTCCACCGCATTGCTGGAAGCCTTTTCGGGCAGCGTCCGGGCTTGTACGCGAATACGGTCAGCCTTGATGCGCCAAATCGTTGCAAGGTACGTCTGAATCGCCTTTGCCCGCTTCATTGCCAGTTCGGTGTTGTCTTTTTCCGCGCCGACATTACTTGTGCAGCCAAGTACCGTCAAACGCGCTTGGGGATTAGCGCGGAGACGCGAGCCAATGACGTTGAGCAGATGCGAATGGACAACAAGCGCATTATTGGGCAAAGCATCCTCGCGCCATGCGTCGGCGGCTTTGGTAGTTGTCAGAAGTTTCTGCCGTGTTTGCAAAAGGTCTGCCCCCGCAGCACCAAAGAAAATATGCGGCAAGAGTGCATGAAAAGTTTCAGATTCAAACTCTTCGACCGTCACCGTCGGGCTTGGTTGGCGCGAGCCGTCCCAATCTATGCCCGTGACGCGAATATTGGCGCGGAGCGCGGATTGCTTCGGTACTTCCCGCACATAGGATTCGTGAATAATTGTGCGCTCCACAACAAGCCCATTTTCCTCGCTTGTCACCAACCCCTTATCAGACGAGCGCAGACGGAAACGCTCTTGACCGCCCTCGACAATCGCCGTCGAGGTATCGCGCTCATAGACCGTTTCGCGGATAATTGGATTCACCGAGCCTTCACCCCATTGAAACGACACGCCTACTTGCACGGAGCCAATCGTCCACGAACCGCTTGAAATCGGCGTGATAAGGGTATCGCTAAACCGCCGAACAGGTCTGCCACCAAAACTCGTTCCGGCAATACTCGTCAATGGGAAGTGATACCGCACAAACGGCGTTAAAAACGTGCTGCGCGAAAGGGGAATATACCACTCCAGTCCCGCAAAGGCTGATAATGCGAGTGTCGGTTGCGGAATGGCATTGCCATTTTGCGGATAAGCACGGTCTTTGTAGGGCGTTACGCTGCTGGGAAACAGGGAATCAGTGTAGGAATACGATGAAACCACCGTGTAGAGCGCTTCAGCGCCCACCGTCAGAAAAAGCTGCTCAACAAGACGAATACTTGCGGCAGGTGTAAGATTGATGTTGAGAAGTGACGTTTTCAGGCGATGCGAAACAACAATAGGTTCTTTTTCTGCGTTAGCAAAGCCTAAATTTTCCCGAAACATAAACTCTGGTTGTGAGAAGTTTGCCCCCAAGCGTACTTGCAACTGAAAGAGCGATGACAAGCGATGGTCAACAACAAAACCCAAGCCACCGCCCCAGACAGAAGCCCCGCCAAAGCTGGAATCTGCCGCCGCAATCGGCTCCATACCATTCAAGTACGCAAAATTCGCCGTGTGCTGTTGCAACGCTCCCACGCCGTAGAATCCCAAAAGCCACCGATAGCCCGGCAACTCACGCTGCGGGCGCGTTGTCACGCTGCTTTCGCGCCTACCAGAGATGAGTATTCCGGCGGTATCGGTGCGTGTGCTTGATGACGACGACGACGATGAAGATTGCTGAGAGAATGCTTCGGGGCTTGTGCTGAGGAGAAAAGCACCAACAAGAAGCATAAAAAAGCGTGATTTCATGCGCGAGGATGGAATGATTTATGGACTTCTTTGATGTATTCGCGGTCAATATGCGTATAAATTTGCGTTGTCGCAATATCGGCATGACCAAGCATTTCTTGAACAGCGCGTAAATTCGCTCCGCCTTCAAGCAAGTGCGTTGCGAATGAATGACGAAACATATGGGGATGCACTTCGCTAATACCCGCTTGTGCAGCCGCATCGTGGACGATGTTCCACACCGACATCCGCGAAAGCGGCTTTCCGCGCTGGTTCAGAAAAAGCGTGTCGC
>JAAFHM010000171.1 GCA_013298375.1 Ignavibacteria bacterium
GACGCTCATCCGTGCTGCCTCTGTGCCGCCCTCAAAGCCGATTGTGTGCTGTTTATTCAAGGCGTATTGAATCGTACCATGCAGCCCCAACTTCCCGCCCCCCAAAAGATGCCGTATGCCCAGTTGCACCGGAAACTGCTCTATCATGCTCTCCGTCACTGGAAAAACGGCAAAACTTGTCTGGGAGCTATGTCGGATGCCGGATGGCGACGGCTCTTTTGTCTGGAATGAACGTGATGGAATGCGATAATCAGATAACAGTGCGGCGACTTGAATATCAGCGCTCATTTCGCCTTCATCCTGTGGAAGAGAGATTGCCTGTTGTTCCGATTCTTGCATTGAAGTTTCACCGTTAGAAACAAGATGTGGAGCGCTTTTTAGAGGTTTTTGCAAAAAAGAGTGGTGCGGCATCATTGGTGAATCATCAGAAAAACGAGATATTGTGCGCTCTTGTGGCATGGATAATGTAAACATCGGCAAATCCAGTGCTTTTTGGTCAGTTGATGCGCTATTTACCTCGTTTGTACGCAAGAATGTGTCACTGCGTAGCCCCAACGTAAGAGCTATAGCGCTGCATAGCACAAGAAGAGCATTCTGCACCGAAGATATGCTTGAAGAAAACGCCGATGCTTCCGCGGCAACGGTACTTTCTGCCAAGCCTACGTCAGCAAAACCGAGTTCGGCAAAAAGCGCGTTTTTTTCGGCTTCGGTGGGGAGAATGGAAGCTGCCTCACGCCGTGCGGCATTTGCCAGATTGATTTGCATTGCTAATTCTTTGCGCAGCGCACCACTGCGGCTTAGTTCTCCAAAGAGAACTTCCTCCAAAGGCTCTTCCAATCTGCCTTCAAGATACGTGTGAATGAGATATGTGTAGTCCATAATCAACGTTATTCGGTTTTGCGCATTATTTGGTTGTATGCGTCATTCGGTAAATGCTTCAAATTCTGTCAAGTACGGCTTCAAGATAGTTTTGAGTTTGTCTTTTGCACGCCAGATGCGGTTTGTAACGGTGGAAATGCTTGCGCCCGTCAATTCGGCAATTTGCTCATAACTGCAATCCTGATAGAATCGTAAAACAAAGGCTTCGCGGTACTCAAAATCTAAGTATTCAAGCGCAACAGCGATAAGATTGAGAAGTTCTTCCCGCTCGTAATTCGGGAAGTCCGGTACGGCGCGTTCCCATTCGTCAATGGTAACGGTGGATTTTGTGTCGCGTTTGTGGTTGAGGCAAAGATTCCGCGCAATACGCATCAAGTAACCGCCAATGTTATCTATCTGCGGCTCGCGGAGCGCCGCTCGAAAAAAGCGCACAAACGTTTCTTGAAAAATATCGCTGCCGTCATCCTCATTCCCCAACACCCGCACACAATAGACCTTTGTGCGCTGTGCATAGCGGCGATATATTTCGGCAAACACGCTCTCACGTTGCGAGGGTGAGCGGTGGAAAGCCTGTATCAATTCGGCATCGGTACACGTTTCTAAGCGCTGTTGATGTTGCATTATCCTTGGGCGTTATTGGTTAATTGTCATTGCGCAAAAAGCATCTCAAAAAGTATCGCAAACTGCCGTGAAAATAATCATGACTGCGGCTCTCTGATGAATGACACATCGTCAGGGAAAACCTTTCATCATAGTAGAAATTTTTTCAATATCGTTGGGGAATGATGCTGGAAAGGAGATTTCACAAGCAAAAGTGCAAAAATAGCTCTTCATAAAGAAAAATTTGCTCACAACAAGCATTTTTTTCAAAACTCGCTTGCAATTCACCTGTTTATGCGCTATGTTGCGCTTCGTAATGCTCTTGAATAGGGGGTATTCGGATTTTTGCCTTTTTTCTCGCAATGCTCTATGAAAATAACCCCTCTCTCATATTTTCGGAATACCCGAAAATGGCAAACACTCTCTGCCATTATGCTGTTATTCGGGCTTGGGGCTTGCCGTAATGACCTTCTGAATCCTGGTGTCCAAATTCCCTCTGGTCAATACACAGGGACTTGTACGCTGACGCGCAATGCTGCGGGCGATACGCTTGCGAATGGCTCACGGCTGCAATCCAGCGAAGTTACGCTGGTGATTAACGCCGACCAGACCACGTACCGTTTTGTGCCGATGGGTGATAGCAGCAGTATCCTTGCCAGTAATGGAATTTATACACTTGCCCATCTTAAACTCACCTTGACCGACCGCACCGGACGGACATTTACTGACCCCGCATTGGTGATGAATGGTGAGTGTTCCTACACCTACGACGGCGCTAATTTAGTGATTACCCAGATTGATAACCAACGAAAACGCGAACGGTCGCTCTTTCTTTTGCGTCGATAAATTCTCCCATTTGCTTCCATAATCGTTCACAATTTCACTCAATATTTCCATTCCTTTGTTCTAATTATGGCAACAATTCTTGACATCCAAGCCCGCGAAATTCTGGATTCACGCGGAAATCCGACCGTCGAAGCAGATGTAATCTTGGACGATTACTCCTTTGGACGTGCTGCCGTACCGTCGGGCGCAAGCACCGGCGCACACGAAGCACACGAACTCCGCGACGGCGATAAAAAACGCTATCTCGGCAAGGGCGTTCTTCAAGCCGTCGAAGCGATTGACGGCGAAATCAGTGAAGCGCTCATCGGCGAGGATGCCAGCGACCAAGTAGAAATTGACCGTATCATGCGCGAACTCGACGGCACACCGAACAAAAAGCGCCTTGGTGCAAACGCGATTCTCGCCGTATCGCTTGCCACCGCAAAAGCAGCCGCAGATTCGCATGAACAGGAGCTTTTCCGCTATATCGGCGGACCAAACGCTAAAGTGCTGCCTGTGCCGCTTATGAATATTATCAATGGTGGTCATCATGCCGATAACAACGTTGATTTTCAGGAGTTTATGATTGTTCCCGTGAAAGCAGATAGCTTCAGTACGGCAATCCGCATGGGAACGGAAGTATTTCATGCGCTCAAAGGCGTACTCAAAGCAAAAGGCGCAAATACGTCCGTCGGCGATGAAGGCGGCTTCGCACCCTCGCTTGCCTCCAACGAAGAAGCACTGGACGTTATTATGCAAGCCATCGAAAAAGCGGGCTATAAACCAGGCGACGATTTTATGCTTGCTCTGGATGTTGCTGCCAGCGAAATGGTCAATGCCACGGGCAAAGCGGGCGTGTACAGACTCTACAAATCCTCGCAAGAGGAGAAATCCAGCGACGATATGGTTTCGTGGTACAAAGATTTGTGCAAAAAATACCCGATTATTTCTATCGAAGATGGTATGGCAGAAGAGGATTGGAGCGGCTGGGCAAAACTGACGAAAGAAATCGGTTCATCGGTGCAGCTTGTCGGTGACGATCTTTTTGTTACCAATGTGGATTTCTTGCAGCGCGGTATCAAAGAAAATGTCGGCAATTCGATTTTGGTGAAAGTCAATCAGATTGGTTCGCTCACCGAAACGCTTGATGCTATATCGCTTGCACAGCGTAATAGCTATACGGCAATTATCTCGCACCGTTCCGGCGAAACCGAAGATGTGACGATTGCCGACCTCGCCGTAGCGACCAACGCCGGACAAATCAAAACCGGCTCGGCAAGCCGCACCGACCGTATTGCGAAGTACAATCAGCTTTTGCGGATTGAGCAAACGCTTGGCGCTCAGGCAGTCTATCCGGGATTGTCCGCATTCAAAATAAAACGATAAGACCAAACGCCCGCCGTCTCAAGGAAAGACGGCGGGCGTTCATTTTTTGACGTGATTTGATAGCGTGTGTTTGTGTTTGCTTGCCCGGTGTGTGCTGGCGTAGGCTTCGAGCAATGATGCAATTTTTAACTCCCCGAATGTTCCATTTTTAATGGTGTACCGATATGATAATCTTTGGTACTGACGGTTGGCGCGGCTTGATTGCCCGCGACTTTACCTTTGAAAACGTGCAAACTGTTGCACTTGCGACAGCATTGTACGCTCTAAAAATTGATAAAAAGAAAGCAAGTGTGGTTATCGGCTACGATGCCCGCTTCCTTTCCAAAGAATTTGCCCAAGAAGCGGCGTGTGTGATGGCTTCTAAGGGCGTGGTGGTGCATATTACCGATGCAATCGCTTCGACTCCCCAGGTTTCTTTTGCAACGAAGCAAAAGAAAGCAACCGTCGGCGTAGTTATCACGGCGAGTCATAATCCTGCCGAGTATAATGGCTACAAACTCAAAAGCAATACCGGTGGACCTGCCTTCCCCGAAGAGATTGCGGAACTGGAAAAAGAGCTTGCCGTGCTGGAAAAGAAACGACCAGCTATCAAGTTCAAGACCTTTGATGAATACGTCAAAGAAAAACTTGTGCGTCCTTTCGGGGCAAAAGAGTCCTATTTGCGCTATGTCAAACGCAAAATTGATATGCCAGCGATTATCAAATCCGGTATCAAAGTGATGTTCGACCCTATGCACGGTGCGGGAATCTACACCATCAAAGACCTTTTGCCGAAAGCCGATGAAATTCACGGTGACTACAATCCTTCCTTCGGCGAAATTGACCACCCGGAGCCAATGGCGGAATATCTGCCAACGCTGATTGAAAAGGTCAAAGAAGGCAAATACGATGTGGGTTTGGCGACCGATGGCGACGCAGACCGCTTGGGCGCTGTAGATGAAAACGGGCATTTTGTGGATTCCCACAAAGTTTTCATGCTGCTGATGAAATATCTCTACGAAGACAAGAAAAAACGCGGTGCTGTGGCGAAAACTATCGCTCTGACCTCAATGGTGAATAAATATTGCGAGAAGCACGGCATCAAACTCCATGAACTTCCCATCGGTTTCAAGCACGTAAGCAAACTCATGGCAACCGATAAAATCCTTATCGGCGGCGAGGAATCGGGCGGCTTGGGAACGATTATTCATATCCCGGAACGCGATGGTATTTTCAACGGAATGTTGCTTTTGGAAATGATGGCAAAACGCAAGAAAAAACTCAGCGAACTCGTGGACGAGCTTGAAGATGAGTTCGGCGTTCACCGCTACCGCCGCCGCGATGTGCGCACGACCGAGAAAATCAAACAAGATATTCTCAAAGCCTGTGCGAAAAAGCCAAAACAACTCGGACGCTACAAAGTTACGTCCATTGATACCAAAGACGGCTACAAATTCTTCATTGACAAAGGCTGGCTGCTCATCCGCGCATCAGGCACAGAGCCACTTCTGCGCTATTATGCCGAGGCAGACTCGATGAATAAAGTCAATGAGTTGCTAGAAGAAGGCTTGAAAATGAAGTAATCGCCCCCCAAGGAAAAAGAAAGTTTTACCCAAAAAGCAACGCCGCCATTGAATTATCAAGGGCGGCGTTGTTATTTTTCGAGAGGATTTTTCGTGTTGATTACTTTTACTTTGGCAAGTTAGGCTAAAACAGAGATACAATCGTCGTTTCGGAGAAATTATTTATATGAAAAAAATCTCCTCAACCTCCGTACCGCCCTCAAAACTGAGATAACCGAGTACCAACCTCTGTTCCAATGCGGGAATCACACCTGTTTTGAGAAGGCGCATCAGTATTTGTGCGGTCTTTTTCAATCAGAATTGTCGAACATCAGTTCTATATGTGAGGTGGTCGTGCAGACGAGTTATGACCAAATCCAGCATTTCATCAGCCATGCCCCGTGGGATGCCACGGTGGTCAAGAAGCAGGTTGCCCTGAATGTCCAAAGGGCGCTCCAACCGATACGTGGCGAGCAAGCGTTGATGATTATTGACGAATCCGGCTGGAAGAAACAGGGACGCAACTCGGTCGGTGTCGCTCGGCAGTACTTGGGTTCCGAGGGCAAGGTCGATAATGCTCAGGTCGTCGTCCTCGGTGTTCTCTCGAAAGCTCATTACGCCAGTATCATCGCCAGTGGTTTGTTCCTGCCCGATGAATGGACAAAAGACACCAATCGGATGACTGCCGCAGGTGTTCCCCAAGAAGCGCAGGAATGTCAGACCAAACCGAAGATTGCCCTCAGCCAACGATGCGGAGAAACGATTGAGCCTCTATCGTCTGCTTGTTCGTCAGATGCACCGCTACGGGGTTGAACGCTCCATTGAGGATGGCAAAAATGAACTTGGTATGGCGCAGCATCAGGTTCGTTCTTGGCAAGCATTGGAGCATCATCTTGGCATGACCATGATGGCATTGGCGTTCTGTCTCAAACAGCGTATCGCCAAGCAACATCAGCAACCACTGCTCTCTTGCGCCGACATTCGGGATATTCTGTATCATCTTTTGCCATCGAACATCACCGATGAAGAAGCTCTGCTAAGGATGATTCAAGAGCGGCATAAGCGCAGAGCCGCAGATATACAGCGTTGGCAGCGATTATCTACTTCTGGATGAACCCGTGTCGTCCGCGCAAACTCAGCAACCATCCGCACTATAAACCAACTTGCCAAAGTAAAACTAGTGTGCAAATATGTCAAACAATAAAAACAAGCAATGAAGCCGCTTCTTGCGAAGCGGCTTCATTGCTTGTTTTTATTGAACCACGCCTAACGGCGAAAATTCCTACGTGCCCAGGGCGGGACTTGAACCCGCACGCTCCTTACGAAACTCAGGATTTTAAGTCCTGTGCGTCTGCCGATTTCGCCACCTGGGCTGCTTGGTTTCTCAATATTACTGTCTCGAAAGGTGTCATAATGGAGCGCAAATATGCACGATTTTTGGGGAATATGCAAGTTTATCCCACAATTTTTGCCGCCCAATCGGTGACGAATGAAGGCAAGTCCCCAATATTATGATATACAACAGATTATACCGACGGCATTCGGTCGGGGAAAAAATGCTGAAGTGTCGTATTGATACCTTTTTCGTAGCTTGTTGGCGTGAAGTGGAAGTGCTTTTCAAACTTCGTTGAGTCGAAATAATAGTCTTGTTCATTTTGATATGCCATTTCCGCAATTTCCTTCACCACCGGCACAAAAAGCCCGCCGATACCAAGCATCGTACGCCCCATCACGCCTGCACGAGGATCGATGCCCAAATACTGCGCTGCAATGCGCGTCAGTTCCACACCCGACAAGGGCGGGTTAGCCGTTGGAACGTGCCAAACCTGATTCCATACGCTTTCGTCATTGGCGAGTTGGTAGAGCGCTTCGCCGCAATCCAATGTGTAGGAATAGGAATGTTTGGTTTCGGTACTCATCAGCCATTGTGCTTTTTTGCCTTTGGCAAGATTATCAAAAGCAAGTTGCTGAATAACGCTTGTTTGCTTGGCGTAGGGACCATAAAAGTCTGCGGCACGAGCAATTAAGCCGCGTATAGTTCCGGTTGAATACGCATTCGTCATGTATTCTGCCACTTTTGCACGCACTTCGCCCTTTTGACTGCAAGGATTCATCGGTGTTTCTTCGGTCATTTTGCCGTGGACGCGACCGTACATATAAACATTATCAAAAAAGATAAGTTTTGCATTTTGCTTTACACAGGCTTCGACGGCATTGCGAATGACCGTCATCCAGTGTTCGCGCCATATTTTGATATTGTAGTCCAGTCCAACCAATAAATACACAACGGAATTTGGCTCAATAGCCGCCAGTACCGATGCGGGGTTTAGGACATCCACACTTGCTGACTCTGCACCCTGTACGGACTTTGCGCTCCGCGAAAGGAGCTTTACAGATTGTTGCTCTCTCAAAAGAACGTTTGCAAGTGGTGTACCGATTGCTCCGCCTGCGCCGAGTAGGATATGCTTCATGGTATTGTTTCTTTTGATGAAATATTGTCTGAGTCGTGCTGAATGCAAATGTAGTGATTTTTCGTGTAGTAGGCAGTGGTTTTTCCTCTGGCGAACAAATTCTCCGCTGTTGGCAGGATCATTTTCCGACGATTGCTTGAGAGAGAATGCGAAAAGTTCTTGTCCGCAAACAATTCGTTTAGTAGATTAAAAATCTCTGTGGTAAACCCTCATGTTGTCCCTAATTTTCTTTCTTTTTTAACCTTTTCAGGAGCATCAATGAATCGTCCCTTTCGCTTGAGTGCGGCTCTGGTAGCTGCTTTTATGGCTATTTTTGTGAGCGCGTGCGGCAAAAAAGCAGAAGCGCCGCCGATTGCCGACCTCGATACTTACGAGGATAAATCCATGAATTTCAGCATCAAATTTCCAAAAAATTGGAAAGCGGCTGTCGAGGCAGGCAAACGTGCCGAATACTATTCGGATGACAAAATTATGCAGCGTTTCCGTGAGTATAACGAATCGGAAATAACTGGTGCAAAAATGGTAATTATGGCGAATAAACTCGAAGGTCCGGTAAGTTTAGACAGTATTATCGAAGCAACCAAAATTTTCCAAGATGCTTCGGTCTATGCTGCACCGGAAAAAGTACAGATTGATGGCGTAGAAGCTACCCGCTTGAAGTATGCGTACAAATATGGCGATGGCGAGTTCAAAGGCGAGCGCTATTTTGCGATGAAAGACAGCACCGCCATGACGATTATTGAATTTGAATCCTTCGGCGGCACATTCGACCAACTTCACCCGAAATTCGAGGAAATGCTCAAATCCGTCAAATTGGCATACTACAAAGCTGTTGTTAAAGACACCACAGGCGGCAAGCCCGCAGAAGTCTTCAAACCCGCAGAAGGACTTGCTTCCTTCGATGGCAAAAACTTCTCCATGCAGTACCCGACCAACTTCTCCGGCAAAAGCACTGGCGGCGGCTTGGAAACGGTTGAATTTAAGGGTATTGGCGGTCCGGCGGATTGTATTATGAATGTTACCGTGACCGATGCATCCAAGCAAAACAATCTTGACCGTATTATTGAGCAGAATAAAAAGCTCTATAAAGCAAGCGCTTCGTCGCCCGCAAAACTTGGTGGCGAAACAGCCGCATTTATCGAAGACTCCCCAGTGAAAGATGTACGTCGCCGCACGTATTTTGCGGTAAAAGGCAATAAACTCTACAAAGTGACCTTGCAATGGTTCAAACCGGAGCAGGAAATTTTCTTGCCGACCTTTGAAAAATGTTTGGGTTCGATTAGCCTCAAATAAGAAAATGCGGCGGATAAGCCCTTGAATAAAGAGCGGTTCGAGAATATCGTACCGCTCTTTTTGTGGATAAAAAAATCGGTTTTGCGAAAAAAATTTTGGCGTAGAACGGAGAAATTTGGTATAATTGCATCGTTGTTATGCTTGTCATGGGTGGCCGTACTACCGAAATTCGGGGGTGCGGCTTTTTTTTGTCGCCACGGCAAAGTTTTTTTTTTTTCCTGTTGCTCCGTCTTTGTTTATTCGGCATTTTGTTCTAAATTTATCGTTCTGATAAATGCACCGCTTTTTCCTCTGGATCGAACTACTTTCTACACTTACTAATTGTTAGATTATCATGCGCATTCTTATCTTGGAAGATGACTTTTTTCAGCGCAAACTTATGGCGCGGTTGCTCATCTCGTATGGCGAGTGTGATGTTGCTGCCACAGGACCGGAAGCCGTTGATGCTTTTAAACGTTCGCTTGATAACAAGCGCACCTACGACCTTATTTTTCTGGACATCATGGTTCCG
>JAAFHM010000495.1 GCA_013298375.1 Ignavibacteria bacterium
GTGATGTCCAGCAAGACCGGTCCCGGTCGCCCGCTTTTGGCTATGTAGAAGGCTTTTGCGAAGGCTGCGGGAATTTCTTCCGCTTTGGTGATTTGATAATTCCACTTCGTAACGGGCATGGAAATCCCCATCACGTCGGTTTCTTGGAAAGCATCGGTTCCCAAAAGATGCGAGCCGACCTGCCCCGTGATGCAGACAAGCGGCGTAGAATCTATCTGCGCATCGGCAATGCCCGTGATAAGGTTCGTCGCGCCGGGACCGGATGTGGCGATACACACGCCCACACGATTGGAAACCCGCGCATAGCCTTGCGCCGCGTGGACAGCGCCCTGTTCGTGCCGCACGAGAATGTGCTTCAGGCGCTCTTGGTAATCGTAAAAGGCATCATAGACGGGCATAATTGCGCCGCCCGGGTAGCCGAAAATTGTATCAACGCCTTCTTCCAGTAAGCAGGCGACAACTGCCTCCGCGCCAGTCATGGTGCGGGGCGGGGTTTTCATTTTGTAAGCGGTTTGGGGTGCTTGTGCAGACATACAATGCCCTCTCTTTGAATGGTAAAATTGATTGGAAAATAGATTTTTAGGGATTTGTAACTGATGAAGTTTTCCCGTGCTACGGCTGAAGAGTGCGAGAACGCTGCCGTAGTACGGATTTCCCGGTACTGATTTCACGATGAGGTTTCCGGGTAATCCGTTCTACGCTTAGGAAAGCGTAGGACGGCAGGACTCACCTGAACAGTGACCAAAAAATTATGATTGAGGATTTGCCGTTGGGTCAAAAATCTGCATCCACAACTCCGGCTTGGGAAGCGGCGTAAAACCGAACTGTGCATACAATCCGTGTGCATCTCGCGTTGCCAACACCCAGCGCCGTAAGCCTTGCAAATCGGGATGCGCCATAATCGTCTCCATGAGCCATTTGCTGAGACCGTTGCCCCGATGTTCTTCCAAAATATAGACATCAGCGAGATACGCAAATGTAGCGTAATCGGTAATCACCCGCGCAAAGCCTATTTGTACGCCTTCGGGAGAAAGTACGCCGAAATTGAGTGAATTACGCAGCGACTTCTCCACCGTAGCTTTGGTGCGCCCTTCCGCCCAATAGGAGCGCGAGAGATATTGGTAGATTGCTTCCACGTCCATTTTGTGCGGGTCGGTGGAGAGGCGATAGTTGTTGGTTGGGTGCTGTATTTCCATGATTTTACGCTTGTTTGAGAAAAGTGCGGAGTGCTGTATTCACCGATTTTGCCGAGCGGAATTTCTTCGCCACATCAGCATCCAAGCGCACAAACACTTCTTTTGAGCCATCTGCATTGTGAACAACGGTCGTTATTTCGCCGTTGCGAGCTTGTTCAGCAAATGGAGCGCGTTTCGCCTTGCTGAAATCAAACGGCGGAATTTCAACAAGTCCATCGTTTACAATTCCTTTATCTGCGTTGCTTTTGATATTCTTCGATTTCATATTGTGTTGCCTTTCGTGAAGTAATGATGCGGGTTGCAGAACCTCGCTCTGTATAAACTGTTACCAAAACGCGACCTTGTGCTGACATTCCGATTGCAAACCAACGTTCTTCCTCGTCCGAATGCTCTTCATCGTACACCGTAAGAGCAAATTCATCCAAGAGCGAGGATTGTGCTTCTTCAAAGCGAACACCGTGTTTCTTGATGTTTGCTTGTGCCTTTCGGCTATCCCATTCAAAACGTAGAGCCATATCAATTTCAAATTACTGTAACAACGGCGGAGTCACGGTAAACTATCACTCATAAATTCAATGCCGTCAAGACTTGCGGCGGCTGTTTACCGCTCTTCACGGTCATCAGCAATATCGTCAGCAAGGCTACCGGAAATACTCGCCGTCAAACGTTGTGCTTCCCAAAAACCTGCTGTTTCTACGGGGAAAATTGGTAAGCGCGGTAATTTTTCCACAAATTCCTTAAACTCATCGCCCTCGAATCGCACCGGATTTTCGCCGCGTTCAATGTTCTCCATACGGCGCAAAAGCTCTGCGCTCACGGATTTGGATTGAATATGCAGCGAAATTTCTATATCCCGCGCTTCATCGTGGAATGTTGTTTTGAGTGCCGAAATAAATTCCGGCGTAAGCTCTTCCAATGTAATACGATACGTTGCTTCCATAATTCAAAAATTCGTGATATAATTTGTTCCAACAAAACATTACTGCAACAACTGCGAAATCAACGTAACACTAAATATCGACAATAAAAACCACCCAACCGCGCCTTCCAATACCGCCAAATACCGCGCCACGCCTCGCGCTTGAATCTCGCCATAGCCCAACGTTACAAACGCATTGATGCTGAGTGCGAAGGCGTTCACAAAGCGCATAATCACGCCCCAAAGCAGGAAACCCAGCATATACGCGCCTACTGCCGCACTCGTCCAAAGTTTGCGCCCTTTGGAAAGCTCTTGCCATCTGCCCGGAACAATATCGAACCGCTCCACAAGCCACGCGCTGGCACTCAAATACGCCCGATTCAAGCCGTAAAGCGGCTGCCCAAGCCATGCGACAAATGCGGGAACATTCTCACGCGAGACCGCGAGTGTGGTTTGGAAATTGTGCAGGTCGTCCAGAGCGCGTTGGCGCTTGTGTTTGCGGAGATTGACGAGCGTGGTGTTGGTGGAAAAATAGCCAATGACGACATCGAAAAAGGCAAACGAGGTTTGACGGCTCAAATTGTCGGGTTCGCTGGGGAAAATGAGGTACAGTGCGGCAAAGCCGATAATCACGTAGAAAATGTAAATGAGACCTTTGGCAGAATTGGTGCCGTAATCGGAAAAGACTTCCAAAAGCTGGTTCAGCCGCCAATCAAACCACGATTCCAACGCGGGATGCTGACGGTAGAGAAAGCCCGCCCGCCGCGTGTGGATTTGCTTCATCTCCACGTAACAGGCGTTGTAGGATTCTTGGTCGCCGCGTGTTTTGTAGAGGGAGAGGAAGTCGGTGTAGAGTGCGATAAGTTTGTTGTATTTTTTATCATCTCCAAGTTCTGCATCACTCCTTGCGAAGTAGGAAAGTGTGTCGTTTTGAATAGCAAACTTCTTTGCAAACTGCGCAAAAGGAAGCATCGCATTTTTGTGCGGAAACTGTGCATTAGTGAAGTCTGTGGCTTGGGTAAATGTACAGCTATCCATGCTAAATGTGCGTTGTACGGTGCTGCCAAAGTTGAATATTTGAAGCGTACTTTTATTCAACTGAATGTTTGTGAATGTATTTTGACCAGCCCCTGTATAGCCAGCAAAACTACTACTATCAATAAATAAGTCTTCAATAGTGTTTTCGTTAAAAAATATGCCATACTGACTTCCTCTGTGCTGAACGAATTCGTTGCGATTTGTGCCTATTTTGCAATTCTCCAAGGATAGCCTATCTAATTTACTTCCGTAAATGAATATCAAATGTGAAAAAGTGCATCGGAAGAAATACCAATCACGTACCACACAAACCATTTCAAACGACATTGATTGACCTTGAAAATATGACTTAGGATAAAAGACACAATCTGTAAACTCCCATCTGCCTGATACAGTGTCCCCTATAGATGCTCCACCTTCAAATTGAAAATTGTAAAAAGCAATATCCAAAGCAGCTTGACTATTTAGCGTGATGTTAGAAAGAGCGAGGCGTGACTTGATAATAGTTTTGGGATAGTTTCTTGCAATACCAGGATCGGATTGACTGCTCCCATCTGCATCATTAAACGTTGTAGTTGATGTATATTTCATGTCAGTTTCACGATTAAACCGCAGCTCCGCATTCTCCAACCGATACACCGCCGCCGTACACTCCACCATCTCCTTCACAAACTGCGCGTAGGACAGCACCCGCCGCACCGT
>JAAFHM010000539.1 GCA_013298375.1 Ignavibacteria bacterium
GCAACGACTATCTATGAAGGGATAGTGCGCCGCCGGCAAGACCCGTCTATTTTGCGGAAAAGAAGTGGGAATGCTTACGAACTCCGTATTTTCCCGCTTCAAGGCAACCAATCGCGCAAGGTAAAAATAAACTATCTTGTCCCGGTTACGTGGACGACATCGCAAGCATCTGTGCCGCTTCCAACGGATTTGCTGGCAGCTTCTGCTGTCGCAACGCCATTTACCGTGCTTTTCAGAGGAAATCCTGAATGGGCGCGACCGGAATTTTCCGAACTCAAGCAGGCTACCTTCGCCACAGCAATTGACCCAACGAATCGCTCTCAATATCAGACCGTGAACATTGACCCCGCACAGTTAGGCACAAAACGCGCATTAACGCTTGTTGTTCCTGCCCCCATGAGCAATGGTATTTATGCCAGCACGTTCAAAAGCGGTATGGAAGGGTATTATCAAACAGTAGTTGTGCCGTCTATTGCGCTTGGAATAGAGCCGCTTGTTAAGAAAAAAATCGTTGCGATTATTGACTTCGATAGCTTTATTCCGACTAATTTGGTACAACTTGCCGATGTCTATTCGAGTCTGAAAAATGCCCTCTTGGCAAATCTTACTCCTCGTGATTCCTTTAATCTTGTTCTCCCTCGGCTAACACCTTGGCGATATAGCGAGCAGTGGGTTCCTGGTGATTCGCTTTCCATAGAGCGTGCTTTATCTTCTCCAAATTTGAAGCAGCTATCGCTAAACTCAAATATTTCAGCTTCTCTACTCAGTGGCATAGATTTTATCAAAGCTACAGGCGGTGAAGGCTCGGTTTTGCTTCTCTCCAATAGTGATAAGTATTTCACCAAAACCGCAGCAGAACAATTTGCGCAGGAGCTTTCTAAACTTGCTCCCCAACTTCCCCCGATATATTCTCTCCATTATGGCAGCTATAATCGGTATTTCTATCTCAATGGTACTTATTATTATGGTAACCAGTATTTATACGAAATATTAGCAAAAAATACCGGGGGGGCATCAGGTTTTGCTTATACCGTTGATGGGCTATCAAGCCAGTTATTGAACTTTACGGAAACTATTGATGCTACCGTAAGCGAGCTGGATTACACCGTAACACTTACCAATGGTTATTGCTATTCACGGTTTGGCAATCAAGATGCGAGCCTTCAAAACTCGACGTTTCCTTTGCGTAAATCCCTTATTCAAGTGGGGAAATATCAAGGTGATGTTCCCATGCGCATTCAAATTGGCGGGAAGTATAAAGATAAAATCTATGTGCGGTCATATGAGATTCCCGCAACAAGTATTTTTCGTGGCGACAGTGTTCATAAATCGAATTGGGCTGGCTATGCACTGAGGTCTCTGGAAGCATTCTCTTACAGTGCTTCAAATATTCGGGCAATGGTTGATTTGAGCGTTTCCAACCGTGTATTGTCCAATTACACCGCTTTTCTTGCACTAGAGCCAAATGATACCGTGCGCGTGTGCGTTACATGTACCCAACCGACTGCTTCGGGATGTGCTACTTGTTCCGTTGGTGGCGGATCTCCCGCCGATTCACAAATTGGAGGCGGAAGAGCTTCTTCCGTCAGCGTCCAAAACACTACGGAAATTGACGCTCTCTCGCTCACCGCCTCACCGAATCCTTTCCGTGATGAAGTGCAGATAGCGGTGGAAATTCCGGCAAACCTCAGCAACAGCGCATTCAGACTGGAAGTATCGAATATTCTTGGGCAGCGTATGAAAACCTTTTCGGTCGCTGGAGGCGGGAAAGGGAAGCAGGTATTTACGTGGGATGGCAAGGACGCAAACGGCAACGATCTTGCCGCCGGGACCTACTTCCTGACGCTCGTTTCACCTCAGAAGCGCTTAACGGTACGCCTTGTAAAGATGTGATAGATTCAATTGTTTATGAATCCTGTTTGACTCAAGCTGAAAAAGTAGGCGTTTTTCAGCTTGAGTTTTGTGGGAGAATTGGCGAAAGATCTGAAAATAGAAGATTGTGAATTAGGTCGGTGGCGTGAGCCTTTGAAAGCAGCTTGAAATCTACATATTCCAAATTTTGAGTTGGAGCGTATCTTGAATTCAAGAAGTCATTTTGTTGCGTTTGGCGAAACAATCAAGATAAACCGCGTAATATCGTCGCTGCCGACGTAGAGATTTCCTCGTGTATCCGTTTCCAAGCCGACAGGACGCGCCCAGCGTAAACCCAGAACAGGGTCGGTCAGAAACCCTGTCAGAAAATCGGAAACGCTGCTTGTGGCGGTATCGGTGTCATTGGCAAAATCCACATAAATAACCTTATAGCCCGTGAGCGGCGAGCGATTCCACGAACCACGCAGTGCGACAAACGCACCGCGACGGAAGTTTTCGGGCAAACTCGCATTGGAAAACTCAATAGCCATCGGCGCAGAATGAGCGGTAATAAGGGCTGCGGGGACTTGCATTGTGCGGACACGTGCGCTATCTTGTGCGGTAATGGGCAGTAGTGCGCGGTAATCGCTGTTGGCATTAAAATCAAACAATGCTTGATAGGAATGGGCAAACGGATAACCGTAAAACCCACCATCCCGCACCACATCTATCCATTCGGGCGGAATATCGTTCCCTTGCCAGTCGCTGCCGTTGTTTGTTGCCCAAAGTTTTCCCGTGCGCGGGTGGAGCGTCATGCCGACTGCATTACGCACACCACTAGCAAATGTGCGCCTTCCCGTACCATCGTCGTTCCATTCTTCGATAATGGCGCGGAGGTCTTCGCGGCAAACATTGCAGAGCGAACCGATAGAAAGGTACATTTTGCGGCGTGCCGCGTCGAAAACAATCGTGCGCGTCGTATGTCCGCCGCCGGGCTGCTGTGCGCCTTCGGCAATGCCGTCAATGAAGGTGCTGCGCGTCTCGTAGATGCCGTCTCTGTTTGCATCGGTAAA
This sequence comes from Ignavibacteria bacterium, assembly GCA_013298375.1. Classification (GTDB taxonomy): domain Bacteria; phylum Bacteroidota; class Ignavibacteria; order Kapaibacteriales; family UBA4661; genus PH2015. Next base: position 2,925 of record JAAFHM010000539.1, read on the forward strand.
CCTCAGAATACGCCGCTCTTCGGCAGCATACATCGCACCGTTGTAAAACTTCACATCGTGCGCTGAAACGTTGGAAGCGGCGATAATAGCCGTGTCCGCAACGCCGTCGTGGTTGCGGTCGGGCAGGGCAATGATGGTTCTGGCACGCATATCGGCTACGTGCAAGACGCTATCAGGACTCCACGCCATAAAGCGTGGTTTCGAGAGTAGCGAACCGGCGTAAAAGACTTTTGCTTTCCAACCCGCAGGCAAATTCACCGTTTGGTTAGAAATAAACTGCCGAAAGTGCGATGGAATCTCAATTGCTTGCGAAGTTAGTCCAAGGTCACGTGTCGGCGTAGTGTAGGTGCTTCCTGCTTGCGGCGCGGTTCCCGGTGTTTGCGGAACGGGTGGTGATTGAGCGGTGCAGGCGCTCGCAAAGACGAAGAGAGCATTTGCGCTTGTTAGTGCAAGCATTGTCCGAAGGCGAGATTTGAAGCGATATTTTAGCATAATTGGTGAGAGAAATCGGCGTTGAAGAAAATGGAGAGACTGCTTGCAGAGACGATAGATACTGGTTTTTCGTGTTCAACTCTGCCCGTTCTACACTTTCCGAAGCGTAGAACGGAT
>JAAFHM010000480.1 GCA_013298375.1 Ignavibacteria bacterium
GGAGGCGGGCAGAGAGCGTCCAAGTTTATTTGATTTTATCGAAAATGCTTGTCGTCTGACGCTGAAACATCAAGATTTTTGGCGTTTGCTTGGCAGCCTTCGCACACAACCCGCAGCGATTGAGCGTTTGGGGGAGCGCGTTCATCAATTTGAGTCCATGATTTTGCAGCAATTAGAGGCATTCTGCTCGGCATCCCGTCCCAAATTGCCGCACACAGAAAAAGACGCTCCAACACTCAATCCGCACGCCGAAGCACGATTGCTTTTTGCTCTCATTGATGGCATTTGTACCCATCTTGTTCGTCAGCCTGATTCCTACCCGCTTGACAACGTATTAGCGCACTTGAAACCACTCTATCATTCACGATTTTTATGATTTTTACGGGAGAATCCAATGAACAGCACGGTCAATACTGAGGCAAAGGCGATTCAACGACTAAGCCCCGAATGGCTCGACAAAGCCGAATATCCCTTTGAATCGCGGTTCCAGCTCATTGAAGGACACGCAATGCATTATGTTGATGAAGGGCAAGGTGATATTTTGCTCATGGTTCACGGCACGCCTGTTTGGTCGTTTTTGTATCGGCATTGCATTAAGCATCTGTCGGCACACTATCGCTGTATAGCGCTTGACCACTTGGGTTTTGGGTTGTCGGATAAGCCCAACAATGCAGATTACACCCCTCAAGCACACGCCCGACGTTTAACAGCATTCGTCAATGCATTGAACTTAAAGGATATTACGATAATCACGCAAGATTATGGTGGCCCGGTTTCGATGGATTACGCCGTGCATCATCCGAATAATGTGCGCCGCCTTATCGTTGCCAATTCGTGGATGTGGTCGCTTCCGCGCATGGAGCAAGGCGGGAAAATTTTCAATAATGCCCTTGGCAAATGGTTGTATTTGCAATACGGATTTTCGCCAAAAGTGCTTATTCCGCAATCATTTGGCGACAAGAAAAAACTTTCTCCCACCGTTCACGCACACTACCTTGCGCCACTGGACACGCCGACAAATCGTATCGCAACCTTTGGGCTTGTGCAAGCGTTGGATGGGAACAGAGCGTGGTATAACACCTTACAAACAAAAGCATCTATGCTTGCCGATAAGCCAATATTGATACTCTGGGGCATGAGAGACCGTTTTGTCCGCGCTATTGACCACCTTCCTCTCTGGAAAAGCCTTTGGCATAAAGCAGAAGTTGTTGAAATACCTTACGCAGGGCATTTTGTTGAAGAAGAGGCTTCGGAGCGAATTTTGGAAGAGATGCAGCGATTTTTGGAGCGCACAAGAAGTTGAGAAAGCCACCGAGGACACAGAGTTCACCAAGAAAAGACAAGATGGACAAAACTTTGTGCGCTCTGTGTCCTCGGCGGCAAAAAAAAACTATTCTCAAACTCTCTTGATTTCATGAGGGCTTGCCGCACCCGTCGCCCAGCAACTCACGTTGTGGAGCGTTGTTTCGGCGATATTGTGCAAAGCGGTATGCGTTAAAAAGGCTTGGTGGCTCGTGATGATGACATTGGGGAACGTCATAAGTCGCGCAATCATATCGTCTTGCAAGATAGTGTCGGAGTAATCATGGAAGAACAGCCCTTGCTCCTGTTCATAAACATCAATCCCCAAATAACCGATATGACCGGATTTGAGGCTCTCAATAGCATCAGCAGTGTTAACAAGACCGCCTCTGCTGGTGTTGATGAGCATTACGCCACGTTTCATTTGTGCAATACGCTCTGCGTTGATAAGATGCTTCGTTTCGGGCAAAAGGGGCGTGTGGAGCGTGATAATATCAGACTTCTGCGACAACGTTGCAAGGTCGGTGAACTCAGCGCCATACTGCGTTTCTAAGGCGGAATTTGGGGCAATATCGTAGTAAAGCAGCTTGCAGCCAAAACCGAAGAGAATTTTAGCAACGATTGCCCCGATTTTGCCCGTGCCGATAATGCCGACGGTTTTTCCGTTCATATCAAACCCGACCAAACCATCCAGCGAGAAATTTAAGTCGCGGATGCGATTACTGGCGCGGACAATTTTGCGATTGAGTGCCAGCATGAGCGCAACCGTGTGTTCGGCAACGGCATACGGCGAATAGGCAGGAACATTCGCCACACGGAAACCTAGTTCCTGTGCGCGTTTGAGGTCAACATGATTAAATCCCGCCGAGCGCAATGCGAGAAATTTCACACCAAGAGCATGGAGTTTCTCCAAAACTTCTGCCGAAGCGTTATCGTTGACAAAAATAGAGATTGCCTCCGCGCCGCGAGCAAGTTCGGCAGTTGTCGCATTCAGATTTGCTTTGACCATCACTAACTCGTGTTTATCGGCTCCAAGGGCACTGTTGGCGCGTTCAAAGGCATCTTGCTCAAAGGCATGGGCATCGAAAAAGATAATTTTCATGGCTGCTTGGGGTAAGTGAGAGTGTTGCGTATTGATTCCCCAAGTTACAAATATTGTAGCAGAAAAACAGGGCTTGCAGAAAGAGGCAGTGCGTATCATAGGCACTCCCAAAAATTCCACAAACCCTGAAACGGCATTGGTATTGGTCTTGTTGATTCTATTGGAGTGTGATGGTGTAGCTGCGCTGTGCCAACGATAGAATGATGCGTTTCTCGCCACCCGAAGTAATGCGAATAGCGGTGCGATACCGCACAAGAATAACATTGGCGCTGCCCGCAGGCAAGCGGGTTGTTTGTGTTGAAGAGATAGTAACCGTGCCATTTGCGTCGGGAACGGGGATGGATGTTGCTAATTTCGTTGAATCAACTGCCGAAATAACTACCGCATAAACACTATCGCCAACGTCGGCGGATGCCGTCCATTGCAGGGCAAGTCCACTCGAACGGCTTGCCGAGCCGCCGGAAGCAGGAGATGTCAGCACAGGCGAAACAACCGAAACAACGCTATCGCGGTAGCCGACAAACGTGGAACTCCCATAGACATTAAAACGCTGAAACGTCGTGCCGTCGAAGCGGAGAAGTTCCGCCGGAACAGCCGTACTGCTTGGTGCGTAGTATGTGCCGCTTACGGGCTGGCTTGTGGCGGGGTTGGTGAAGGTAAAGGAGCGTTTGGTCATCGCAACGCTATCCAAACGCAAGAATGTTCCTGCTTTGATGGACATTACGCCCGCATCAACAAGAAATTGTTTGTTTTGGTAAAATGCTCCCAGTGCCGATAGAACTGTCGCTCCGGCTGCATTGAGGCTAAATGCAGCCGTGATACTGGCGGCGCTGTCGAGTCCGGGCGGGAGTTGCAAGCTGCCGCCGACAAGTTGTTGGTAGAGTGCCGACATGGAGGTCGTCGTTTTCGGGGGATTTTGTACCGAAACGGGTATGGTAACTGTTGCGATTGTTCCGCTCTGAAGTGCAGCACCGGTGCGACGTGCAAGGATTGTGAGTGTGTCGTAGAGCGTGCCGATTGGCAGACGCGAACGGTTGATTCGTGCAGTGATTGTTTTTGTGCTGCTGCCATCTTCTGCATCCAATTGAAGCCATGCCTCACTGCGGCGGATGTTCCAACCAAAACCCTTTGCACCCGCAGGCGGCGTAGGGACTTTGATGGTGAATGTTTTGGTGTCTTCGGTTGCCCCGAAATCCAGACGTTGCACATCGGTCGAAAGGTCGGTGTCGGCAATGGTGCCATCGGGTGCGGCGGACGGGCTGGCGCAGGCAGCGAGCAGAATAATTGCGAGGCATGATACGATGCCGCTTGCACGGCAAATGAGTTGATTCAAATGCTGAAGCATAAAACCTCCAAAAAAGGATGAAAAACAAGTACTCATCGGCGAAAGATGAGTCTTCTATTGTGATTGAAGGCAAGATACATCAAGGGCGGGGGCTGTGAAATGCTTCTGCTGCGAAATGCTATTGAGATGCAATGAAGCGGTATAATGGCTATTCAGGGGCTTTATACACCACATG
>JAAFHM010000131.1 GCA_013298375.1 Ignavibacteria bacterium
GGTTTGGTGTGGAGCATACAATGAGGGATAAGGGAAAAAAGATGTGGATTTATGCGGTCTTTGGGCTTTGGGGCGATGTATCGCCCTTTGCGAGTGCGTTGAGGCGCTGTACCAACGTATGGACGGTTGTCGAAGGGCTGTTTGCGTGAGCATTGTGCGAATCGTACCGTTCCATGAGCCTTTCCGCGTGCTGTATTGCTTTGGCTTGTTTTTCAAGGAGCGTTTGATACATTGCGGGGTCGGCTTTATCGTATTTTTTGCCTAAAAATTTGGTAAGTTTCCCCTCGTATTGCTGGCGCGAAAGGTCGGCATCGTGATAGGAGAAATGCAGCAAATACCACAGTTCAAAGGCTTCGTTGCTGTACGCAACCTCAAACCCTTTGGCTTTTGCCGATGAAATAGCATTGGAGAAATGCGCCTTGAATGAATCCATATCAAAGACGCACCAGACCTGATTGTAGCGCTTGCCTTGTTCATTACCTGCATTTTTGAGGCGCTCTGCTTCCTCGACTAAACTCTGCGTATTTTTCCCCGTACCAACAACGTCAAACGGCTTGACTTCTGCTCTCGGGAAGGCATTGAAATAATTGACTTCCGTTTTTTCACCTTCGCAGACTATCAAGATCGTATCATATAAACTGCGCTTCGGGCGGCTTATTTGCTTGCGTTCCCATGCTTTACTCATGCGCTTTCCCTCCAAACAACGCACCAACGTCACCGATATAGGGAATTGCGCCATATTTACCCAAAAGATAATCCTCGCTGTATGAACCGCTTTGAGTGGATTGCTCCTCATTCACCTCGAAATCTGCCAAGGAATACAAGTCTGTTGCGCCATGTGGCATTTTTTCGGTAAACCAAATTTGGTCGCGGCGGAGCAGTTTGCGGGAAAGGAGGTTGGTGTCGTGCGTTGTAAAAATGAGTTGCGCACCGCTGGGATTTGTTTCTGCATTGTTGAAAAGTTCGATGATTTTGCGGGAGAGAATTGGGTGTAAGCTGTTATCAATCTCATCGAATATCACGCACAAGCCCTGTTGCAAAGCCTGTATGAAGGTATAGGCAAACGCAACGATTTTCTTTGTCCCCTCTGATTCTTGCTGCTCTAGCCTAAAATCAACCGTATGTATGCCTAGATTATTGGTATCTGATACGTGATGTTTTGTAATAAATTCGGGACGCAAAGAATTTCTTTCTTTGTCCGCCAGTGTGTGAATGGTTTCTATAAAGTCGTCGAGTTCTTTAGAACCAGTTTCGGGCAGTGGTTCTAGCTTTTTGAGCGTGCGTGTGCGATTCTGAATAGATATTTCTGTAAAACCCAAATTGAAATGGCTGAGAAAAGACTCAATCTCCAGAGTATTATCGCGTAGCCTTGTGGTTAAACGGGCATTTTCAACTATTTTATCAATGACGGCATCTCTGAAGATGTCGAAACTTCCTACTTGATAAAGAATTGTGTTTGCAATTGAAACATTAAACTGAGCCAGTACCGAAAGGAATAAGGCATTATCACGTGTTCTTGGCTCTAAACCTTTTGCTTCTTTGAAAGAAGTAGACAGGGTGAAAGTATTACCTTCTCGTATAAATATTTTTTTTTCAGTGTTGTTTTGCTGTTGAAAAAGCCATTCGCTTACAATTATGCTCTCGTTGATTTGAAAACCATACCGATACCGCGTTTTATTTATAAGAAAAATTATTTCAAAGAGAGAAGGCTTTTCCCATTCTGAAGTATTCAGTAAAAACGGCTCAAAACCTAGCTTCTCACCTGTTTGTGTGTCTTTAGCGGAAGAAATTATGAACCTCCTAACAAAATCAAGCGCCTTCACCAAATTACTTTTCCCGCTAGCATTCGCCCCATAGATTGCCGCACTTTTGAGCAATCGCAGCTTTTTCCCTGCGCTCACGGTATTGGAATGAAGTAATTCCTCCGAATCGTTTGCGACCATACTGAGAGTCATGCGCTCTTTGAAGGAACGGAAATTTTCTACGCTGAATTCGATAAGCATGAGGTGTGACGATAAGTGAAAGGCAATTTTTTGAAGCCAGAGGAAATATAACAAAAAAGCCCGATGCTCACAAGGAAACATCAGGCTTTATCTGAAATGCAGGGAATAACAATTTATTTCCCAACCATCACTTTTACTTTTTCAGTCAATTTCGGCAATACCTCAAAAGCGTCACCAACGATGCCGTAATCAGCGATTTGGAAGATTGGTGCATCTTTGTCTTTGTTGATAGCAACAATCACCTTCGAGGACGACATTCCCGCCAAATGCTGAATTGCGCCCGAAATACCAGCCGCAATGTAGAGCGTCGGTGAAACAGTTTTGCCTGTTTGACCAACTTGTTCGCCGTGCGGTCTCCAACCAGCATCCACAACGGCGCGGGAAGCGCCGACAGCCGCACCAAGCGTTCCGGCAAGGCTTTCGACAAGGTGGAAGTTTTCTGGTCCTTTAAGTCCGCGTCCGCCGGAAACGATAATATCCGCTTCGGCAACGTCCAATTTACCCGCATTGCGGCTAACCGAACTAACGGTTGCTTTGACGTGATTGTCGCTCAAACTTGGCGCAAAATCACGGGTTGCGGTTGTTGCCGGAGCATCAACTTTTTTCGCCGTGAACACATTTGGGCGAATGGTCACAACTTTTTTCGCGGTGGTAATTTTCACCTTGAGACGCGCTTTGCCTGCATAAACAGGGCGGGCGACGATAAGTTCGCCACCAACGATTTCATGCGCAACCGTGTCCGGTGCCAATCCCGCTTCGAGTTTCACCGCAAGACGGGGCGCAATCTCTTTTCCGGTGGAAGAAGCCGGAAGCACGACAACATCAGCGTTCTCGGCTTTTGCAGCTTGAGCGACGGTTTCCGCAAATGCTGAGGCGGATTGTTTTTCCAAAAGAGCGTGTTTTGCAACAAGGCAATCTGCAAGACCGTAAGCGCCTGCGGGTGCAACGTCTGCACTGCCAATGACGAGACCAACGACCGAGCCGCCGGATTGTTTTGCGAGGTTTTGTGCGGCAGTGATGGTCTCAAATGCTGTTTTTTTGAGCGCACCGTCGAGGGTTTCTAAATATGCAAGAATTTTCATAGCAAGTTGAAGTTTAATGGAGTTATGAAAGCAAGTTAAAGTTACAATGCCGAATGACCAATGGCTAATGCACCGACGATTTAGATAACCTTCGCTTCTTCGTGAAGCAGTTTCACCAGTTCGGAAATATCCGCTTCGGAATCGCCAAAGACTTTGCCTTTGCCTTTTGCGGCTGGAAGTTCGATAGAAACAACTTCCGAGCGGGAAGCGGCGGCAGAAGCGGCGCGTTCTTCGATAGGCTTTGATTTTGCTTTCATAATATCCGGCAATTTCGGATAGCGCGGCTCATTCAAGCCTTTTTGTGCGGAAATCACGGCAGGAAGGCTTGCGGAGATTGTTTCTTTGCCGCCTTCGATGTCGCGCTCGGCGCTCAGGCTTGTTCCGCTAATTTCCAATTTGGACGTAATCGTGACCGAAGGCATATCCAAGATTTCTGCTACCATCGGAGCGACTTGGAATGAATCATAATCAATGCTCTGACGACCAAAAAGCACGACATCGGGCTTAATTTCTTGCGCAACAGCAGCCAAACTGCTGGCAATCACGAATGAATCGGAACTGTCGGATTTGATGAGAATGGCTTTATCCACTTGCAAAGCAAGGGCAGTACGAAGAACATCTTTTGCACCATCGCCGCCGACGGTAACAGCAGTAACGGTTCCGCCATTTTTTTCCTTCAGACGAAGTGCCTCTTCAAGCGCAAACTCGTCGTAAGGGTTCATAATATACTTTACACCTTTGGAATCAATAGACTTATTGTCAGCACCGACAACGATTTTGGTCGTTGTATCGGGTACTTGGGAAATACCAACGAGAATATTCATGGAATTGCCTACTCCTCAAAAATGAAATGATAAAAAAGATAGTATTGAAGCGTTTTTGCGGTAGTTGATGTGTAAACAGTTGAGATTGCAAAGTTACGAAAAAATATCCTTTGACAACAAAATATTTCGCACAAAGCGAAACATTTTACGAGAATACCCAAGAAACTCTACCTCGGTAACGAGCAGAAATTCATGCGCCATCTCGGAAAATCACTCGCTTTTGTGCAATTTTTTCCTTAAACTGCGTCTGTTTACCTCAAGTGTAACTTTTCCTTCATTTGAGCGTTCTTCTTTTCAAGCAACAACGCCATTGTGTCAGGTTTTGCCATAGTTCCGTGGCGTTTCAATGCTCCTTTTTGTCTCATCTCTTTCATTTTGCGAGAACTACCATGCACCCCCTCATCAAAATATTGCACTCTAGCCGTATAATTTTTGCTCTGCTGACTGTTTGTGCGGTTTTCAGCACTCTTATGCCTCGTGCGACGGCACAGCAATTCGGCGCGTTTGCACCCCAATACCAAACCTTTGAATGGCGAGCAATCGAATCGCGGAGCTTCAACGTCTATCACCACCAAGGCGGAGCATATCTGGGGCAGTACGCCGCAGCAACACTGGAAGAATCCTTCAAAGCTATTCAGCGCACTCTTGGCGTGACCTTTAATGATAAACTGGAGGTCATTGTCTATAACTCGCCCAATGGAGCGCTTCAGACCAATGCACGGGACTTTCTTTTGCCGCGCAATCTTTCCGGCGTAACTGATGTGCGCCGTAACCGTATCGTTGTTGCATTCTCCGGCGATTGGTACGAATTTAAGCGCTCTCTTGCACGCGAACTGGTGCATGGTGTATTGAACAGCCTTGTGCATGGAGCGGTGCTGCCGTCGCCCGTCGGGGGCTTGTTTGATTTGCCCATCTGGTTTTCCGACGGACTTGCCGAATTTTTGAGCAATGACGGCGCAATGACCGTCGAAACCGAAATGGCGCTGCGCGACGCGATGCTGAATGACCGTTTTACGACCTTTTCCGCCCTCGAACCAACGCTGCGTATGCCAATCGGTCATGCGTTTTTCTGGTATGTGAGCGAAAAATTTGGTACGGGACGCATTAGCGAATTTCTTGCCCGCATTCGCGGTTTACGCTCAATGGAAAATGCGTTTCGCTCTACTTTTGGCTTGTCTATGGATGGTTTTTCAAGCGTTTGGCGACGTGACCTCAAGGAAATTTTCAAAGCCGATATGACAAAGTTTGAAGACGTTGAAAAAATTGCTACGCGCATCACCGACACCGATAAAGATGGCTCTACGGCTAACTCCGACCCCGTTTGGTCTCCCGTCAACGACAAACTTGGCGAAAAATTTGCCTACCTTTCGGCTCAAGGCGGCGTGTGGCAGGTGATGGTGCAGTTCGAGGGCAAGCAAAAGCGCTTGGAGCGGGTACTGAACACGGGAAGAACATTCGATGCAGCGCGGGGATTGGTCGGCAAGGGCGCGTCGTTGCTTTCGTGGAAGCCCGATGGAACGCAGATTGCCGCCGTTGTGAGCGGTGGTTCATCCGATGCAGTTGTATTAATTAACATTGCTTCGGGTGCGCAACAGCGCTTAGAGCCTACTTTGGAAAATATTACGGGCATAGCATTTGCCCCCGACGGCAAATCACTGGTGCTTGCCGCCAGCGAAAACGAATCGCCTAACTTGTATGCGTATGATATTACGACGAAAAGACTTACCAAACTCACCAACGATATTTTTACCGAAACCGAACCAACATGGTCACCGGACGGAAAAACGCTCTATTTCTTGTCCGACCGCACCAACACACTCACGCTGAATACATCATCAGCAACGGCGCAAATGTGGGAACACGCAGTGCAGAGTTCCGATATTTACGCGCTCAATCTCGCCGCAAAACGCATTGAACGCCTGACCACAACACCGCAGGAGCGCAAAACCTCGCTTTCGGTCACCCCAGACGGGAAGCGGCTTTGGTATGTTTCCGACCGCAATGGCATTTACAATCTCTTCGATTACAACCTTGCGGCAAAAACACTTACTCCGCGAACCAGTCTTCTTGCGGGGTTACGCGAGTTTGGCTTTACCAAAGATGGCTCAAAAATGACGTTTTCGGCGCTCAAAAAAGGTGGGTTCAACATTTTTACCTTGAATGCGCCACTTGACCGCAAAATCAAAGACCCCGACGTGACCGAACTCCGCAAACAAAGCATAGAGCGCGAATCTGCGGCAGAAAAGGCACTCGGCAGAGCTGGAGTACCGTCCACTGGTGCAGACGGCGCAGCACCAAGCACCGAAAGCGGAATTATCGTTCAAAATACGCCTGATACCTTGCGCGGTTATGGAAAAATCGACCTGACGCTGGAAAATCAAAAAATGGTAACGGCAAACCCCGAAGTTTTGGCGCAAGCCGCACGGCAGGAAGCCGTCGAAGCAAGTGACTACACGGTTCCGGGGAAATATCCCAGTGTGCCGTTGGAGTTCAATTTGGGGTTGACAAGTTGGTCTATCACGCCGACTTTCGATACATTCTTTGCCGGGCGCAGCTTGCAGAGCCAAGTTTCATTGTTTGGTAATTTTGGATTAAGCGCTCATGGGCTTTGGATGGATGTTCTGGGCAATCACCGCCTGTTCGCGCAAGCAAATGTGATGTTTAATTGGAATAACAACGATATTTTCCTTTCGTATTCCTATCTGCCGGAATTGATTGATTACGAAGTACAGATTTTCCGCACCGCTCGTGAAAATTTTGTTATTGACCAGCGCGAAGCCGTTCTGAGCTTGCTGTCGTACTGGGGCGGCGCGTTCAAAGCAACGCTTCCGCTCTCGTCGTCGCTCCGTGTGGAAGGAAAACTGAGCGCACTGAATATGCTGCGCAATAGCATCGATCCGGCGGCTTCACGGGTGAATCGTTCGGAGTTTATGCTGTCTCCAGAATTGCGGATGGTGCTGGACAATACCGAAACAGGATTTTTCGGACCCGCCTCCGGGTCGCGTGGCTTTGCGCAGATTGATGGCGTGCCGGGCATGGCGGGGCTTTCGTTTGTGCGCCTCATGGGTGATTTTCGGCAGTACATCCCGATTAAAAATATTCTCACGATTGTTGGGCGCGTCGCTGCTGGCACAAACTTTGGCGGAACACCGCAAAACTTCCTTGCCGGAGGGCAGGAAAACACTGTGTTGGGGCGGTCAATCGGTCCCGATATTTTGCCGTTTAACCGCGCTGAAGATTTATACTTCACACAGCCCGTGATGCCAATGCGGGCGTTTTCGATCGCCGACGCGCAGGGACAGAATTTTGCTCTCGTCAATGTCGAAGCACGTATATCGCTGTTGCAAAGTGAAAATTCGTCGGCGTTTTTGAATAGTATTTTGAACGGCTTACAGGGTGTTGCATTTGTAGATATTGGTAGCGCATGGACAAACACGCTGCGCCTGAACACGCCCCGAGCAATATTCGATACCTTTGGTCAATACGTCGGGTTGACGGACGGCGATTTGCTGATGTCGCTTGGCGTTGGTGTTCGCACCTATCTTTTGGGACAATATCCCGTAAAAATTGATGTTGCATGGCAGAACTTGCAAGGTGGAATCATGCTTCCACGCTTGATTGTGGGTTTTGGCTATAATTTTTAAGATTGCCTCATTTGTCTTTTTTCAGCCGCGCCACACAATAGAGGCGCGGCTTTTTCGTTTGTGATAAAAGTATTTAATATTTTGTTTACCCGATTCACCACATTCTTCCAACCACACGGAAAGGCTTTCTCGCTATGGTACACGTTACCCGTAAATGTCATTTTTCCGCAGCGCACAGGCTCTACAATCCCGATTGGAGCCACGAGCGCAATGAAGAAATCTTCGACAAATGCAATAATCCTCGCGGTCATGGTCATAATTACGAAATGGAAGTTACGGTCGTCGGACAGCCCGACCCGGAAACGGGGTATGTCATTGATCTCAAAAAACTTCGTGATATTATCGAAGAAGAAATTATTGACAAAGTTGACCACAAACACTTGAATTACGACGTTGATTTTTTGCAAGGAATTATCCCCACAGCAGAAAATATCGCTGTGATGTTTTGGCAAATTCTTGAACGTAAGTTGCCAAGCGGAAAACTTCACGCAATCAAACTTTTTGAATCAGACAACAATTTTGTTGAATATTTTGGTGACCCCGTGAAAATCAAGCGTTTTGCGGTGAGCCACGAAATGGCGGAACTTTTATGAACACCGAAGAATCCGATTTGTACGGGAAAAAGGCTGGATTACCGACCAACGGCAGCCTCAAAGGACGCGAAGCGGCTCGGCAATGCTCTTGCGGACACGACGACGATGCTCATGGTCACGTGGCGATTCTTACTGACGATGATGATATTTTGCTGGACACCGATGACGTATCATTTGCGTCCATACCAGTAACGGAGCGGCTTCCACGCTTTAGCTCATTGGGGTATCGTTTGTTCGATGCCAATGGCAATGCGGTGTTGTCGGAGAGTGAGCGTGGAGAGATGAAGCGGCTTGCCGAGGAAAAGATGGGCGAACTCTTCGATATTCTGAGGATTGACCGCAACGACCCCAATTCCCGCGATACACCAAGCCGTTTAGCAAAAATGTGGGTGGATGAAATTTTTCGTGGACGCTACGAAGCACCGCCGAAATGCACGGTGTTTCCGAATCGGAAAAACGTGGAAGAGCTGGTCATTAGCAAGGGAATTGGCGTGATGTCGGTGTGTTCACACCATTGGCAGACAATATCCGGCACCTGTGCGATTGGCTATATTCCGGGTGATTCGGTGATTGGTTTGTCGAAACTGACGCGGATTGTGGATTGGTTCGGACGGCGCGGACAGATTCAAGAGGAATTAGGCGAACAAATTGCAGAATATCTTGTCCAACTCTTGAAGCCGAAAGCCGTGATTGTGGTCATAAAGTCCCGTCATTACTGCATGATAGCCCGTGGCGTAAATAGTGAAGAGGACAAAGCACTGATGATAACAACCGCGGTGCGGGGTGCGATTGCTCAGAATGAGTCTATGCGGCGTGAGTTTTTGACGTTGATTGCGTGATTACTCTTTGGAAGCAAAAAATGTTTGGATTTAGCCGATTCTCACCTAACTCTTTTTCAAAATATGACGAAGCAATATATTTCTCCCAAGGACACAGCCGAAGACGCAGAGTTGTTGAATCTACGGATTACCATAGGGCGGCCTGTGGATGTGGCGAAAATGCCGCCAAGTATAGAAAAACTGATACCGTACTTCCTTGAAAATATTCGAGATAATCCCTCTCCCTCAAAAATTCGTGCGGAAGTGATACCGAAGTTAGAGCAGCTTATTGAACAATTTCCCACTCTAGCGGTATTGTACAATTACTTGGTTGCCGCCTTGGAACGCCTTGGCGAACACGAGAAATTAGCAGTATTACTGAAAGAGCAGTATCAGAAGAACCCAGACTATCTTTTTGCGAGAATTAACTACGCTCATCAATTACTTCGACAAGGCGGTATTGAGGAAATTCCTGAGATCTTTGCGCATACATTTGCTCTGCAAACATTATATCCGCAGCGCAAAGAGTTTCATGTTACCGAAGTAATTGCATTCTGTACATTTATGGCACTCTATCAAGATACATTGGAGTATAAAAGTGCATCGGAGGCATGGATAGATCTTGCTTCTTCTGTTGCGCCAGGGCATCCCGAGATAAAAAAATTCGCCTCGCTAGTGAAAAACAAGCAGCTTGTTCTTTGGCAGAAAACAAAACCACGAAAAGATAGTGGGCAAGAGCATTTTCCGCCCTCTACGCTTCTGGTTTTTGCAACGCCCGAACAAGACCTGATTGATATTATTACCCCAATGCTACCGATACCTTGTACAATATTGCCCCACACGGCGGAAAACCTCAAAACACAAGGCATATTTATTCATTCCAAGACACAGGTTTCGATAACGTCCGTGTTTGACGGCGGACACGAAGGCGGTGTGATTTGTACAATAGAGCATCCCGCTATGGAAAACGACAAACGCAATCTAGCAATTTCCATTACCCACGTCATTATTAAGCCCAAGCACAAGGCGGAAATGCGTGTTCAGGCATATCAGCGCAAGCGTATTGCGCAACTCAAGCGGGAAAACGGTTAAGCAAGGATTCGCAACGGCTCATCATTCATCGTTACTATCCATGGCAAACAACCTGCATGGCACGATGACACCGAAAAGGGGAAGTTCGCAGGAATTTCCCCTTTTTCGTTGATGACTTTTGTGTATCTTAATAGCATAATTTTGCTTGTGTGTTTATCTCTATCCACCGCTTGTATGCTACGTTTTCGCACTTTTTGGCTTTGCTTCTCTATTCTCGTTTTCGCAAGTAGAGTTTTTCCCCTCTATGCTCAGAAAACCGCACAAAATAGTGCTTCTGCGGCTTCCGAACCGTATTCTTCTTCGCTCAACATCATGCCGCTTCCGCAAGAGGTGAAAATGGCGACGGGGAAATTTCGCCTTGTTTCGACGGCAACGGTCTATGTGAGCGGTGGCGGAAACCCACGTGTGTACGGCGCTGCAAGCCGTTTCCTCCGCCAAGTAAGTGATCGTACGGGGCTGAATTTTTTCACCGAGGGCTATGTTACGCCACAGGATACCATCAAATCCTCACCGATTCAGATTCTTTGCCGCCGGTCAGGAAAACTCACGCTTGGCGAAGATGAATCGTACACACTCAGCGTCACGCCGCAACAAATCACACTTTCCAGCGAAACCGACCTCGGCGCACTGCGCGGGCTGACGACGTTGCAACAGATTGTCGCTGCCGATGATGATGGTTACTACGTTCCCGCG
>JAAFHM010000211.1 GCA_013298375.1 Ignavibacteria bacterium
ATGCCAACTGCCCAAATACCTGTGCGGATATTGGCGATATTATCCCGAAATGCTTGCGTGGAATTGACACCGAAATTATTTTCTTCGTTCGGCTGTTGGCGGCGGATTTGGCGCATATGACCAATAGCTTCCATTTTCGCATTTTCGATATTATCCTCACCTCCGGCTTTGATTGCAATCGATATATTTTTCATCATCTTATTGCTTCCGGCATAGATATTCAAAAATGCTTTTATCGGAACGATAATTTGGTTGTCAATCCACGGCGGAGCAAACATTGAGCCTTGTTTTTCGATTTTTCCAATCACCGTGAAGGAAATGCCTTTAATTTTAATTTCTTTACCTATCGGATCAGCACCTTCGCCGAAGAAATTTTTGACAACATCATGCCCGACAACGCAGACATTCGAGCTGTACATATCCTCCACAGGCGAGAAGAATCGCCCTGTTCGGATGATACCTGCGGCAATATCTGCATACACACTGTTTGCACCGACAACGGTGATGCCCTTGTAATTCTCGCTTCCGTATTTGACAGTAGCATTCCACTTGCGGGCAAGAATCGAGGTGGCTTCGGCGCTTTGCATTCTCTCAGCAAGTTCTTCGCATTGGCGCAAGGTAATATCAGGGCGGTTCATGGTTTCGCGCCAGGATTTACGCCCTGTCCAATCCCATTTGTCCACGTAGAGAACATCGGTTCCCAGCGTAGAAATAGCCTGTTCAAAGGCGTAATCAAGCCCTTGCAGGAACCATCCCATAAAAATCACAAACGCAATACCAATCACCACGCCGAGCGAAGTCAAGCCGGAGCGGAGTTTATTGGAGCGAATCGCGCTAAATGCGATTTTCATACCTTCGACAAGTTGCTGAAGCATAGTGTTGTAAGACGTTGTTTGATAAAGTTTCAGGTATTGAAAAATTATCCACGAATCGCACAAATCTTCACGAATTGAGAGTAGCTGTGTTTTTTGAATCTGTCAAAAAAATTTGCGAAATTCGTGTCAATTCGTGTGATTCGTGGATGTTTTTGGTGGAAGATATTTTTCATCGTAAATATGACAATCCGGGTTTTCCAATAAAGCCTCAATTTCTCGCTGTTCGTCGTCATCAACGAAAGGAATATGGCTTAAATCAGGCAGTCATTCGGTTTCAGTTTCTACGGGTTTCCGCAATTCCGAGACGTAGTTTTCATTGATAATATCGGATTCAATCAAACCATCGCGGACGCGGATAACGCGGTGTGCGTGGGCAGCAATATCCGGCTCGTGTGTTACGACGATGATGGTATTGCCCTTTTCCCAGAGTTCTTCAAACATCCGCATTACCTCGTCTCCCGTCTTGGAATCAAGGTTTCCGGTGGGTTCGTCGGCAAGAATGATGGACGGGTCGTTCACGAGCGCACGAGCAATCGCCACGCGCTGACGCTGACCGCCGGAAAGTTCGTTGGGCTTGTGTCCCATACGGTTTTCCAAGCCCACGTTTGCCAAGGCTTGTTCGGCGCGGGTGCGGCGCTCATTAGCGTTCATACCCGAATAGACAAGCGGCAACTCAACATTTTTCAGCGTGGAATAGCGCGGCAAAAGATTGAATGTTTGAAAAACGAAACCGATTTCTTTATTACGAATATCGGCTAACTCATTATCATCCATTTCGCTAACGGTGTTGCCATTCAAGGTGTACGAGCCGGTAGTGGGCGTATCAAGGCAGCCCAAAATGTTCATCAGCGTTGATTTCCCGGAGCCTGATGGACCCATAATCGCCACATATTCGTTTTTGCGAATCTGTACCGAAATATCTTTCAAGGCATGAACGACTTCATCGCCCATGACATACTTCTTGGAAATATGCTCAATGTCAATAATGACGGATTGTTCTGTGGTGGTGGACATATATTGAGAGTGATGTTTAATTTACTAAAATTACTCTGATGCGGCTCTATATCAAGCGTTTCAAGGTATAATTCTATCGCCTCTTCAATGTCAAGTTATTAAGTCAAGTGTAACTATATGATTTTGAAGGCTTAATCGTTCGCCCCCTTGACAAAGGGGGAACGGGAGATTTGGGGTTTAAAGCGTCTTACAACAAATCCCCCGCTCGCTGCGCTCACCGCCCCCTTTATCAAGGGGGCAAGATTTCATGAGGCTTTCAAACTTAACGTAATGACATTGTTCCTACGGCTTCTTCTTAAATTTCTTTCCCGCAAGCGAATCTACCTTGACGAGCGAGCCGTCTTCGAGTTCCTTGCTGATTGCCCGGAAGTTCCCGCTTATGACCGTCTCACCCTCTTTCAAGCCGCTCAGAACCTCAATATAGCCGCCGTCGCTAATTCCAGTTTCCACGCGCACCATTTTCGCTTTGTTGCCGTCTTTGAGGAAGACCACTTGAGGCGGTTTTTCGGCACTTGCAGCAGCTTTTTTCTTATCACTTTCTTTCTTTTGTGCGCCGCCGGCAAGCTGTTCGGCTTCACCTTCTTTTTCCTGCGGTTTGCGGATGGTAACAGACTGAAGCGGCACAGCTACGGTGTTCGGACGGGTTTCGGTTTCAATATCCACGTCGCAGCTCATTCCGGGACGCAAACGCCCGTCGAGGTCAATAAGGCGAATTTTGATAGCGAAATTCACGACTTCTTCTTGCGTTCCGGCAGCAGCGCGTTTGGCAGAATTGCCGATTTGATAGACATAGCCGCGAAAAACACGATTCGGGAAAGCATCAATGCGGACGCGGGCTGTGTCGCCGATGGAAATCATCACCACGTCGTTTTCGTCCACATCAATTTCGGCATTCATAATGCTGAGGTCGGCAAGCTGCATAATCTCCGTGCCTTGAAATTGC
Source organism: Ignavibacteria bacterium (assembly GCA_013298375.1). Classification (GTDB taxonomy): domain Bacteria; phylum Bacteroidota; class Ignavibacteria; order Kapaibacteriales; family UBA4661; genus PH2015. Next base: position 2,833 of record JAAFHM010000211.1, read on the forward strand.
TGTGTTCCCAGAACTTTTTCGCCTTTCTCAACAGGCAAAGCAACCACAATGCCGTTATTCGGCGCATACACCGTCGTTCGCCCGCTTGTTACGCGGGATTGACGCACAACAGCCTGTGAGCGCTCATAATCTTTCTGACTTCCTTCCAAACGCGCTTGGGCGCTGGCGAATGCGGCGGTTGCTTGGTCGAGTTCGCCTTTGGATGCGAATTGTTTTTCGTATAAACCTTTTATGCGGTCAAACTCCAACTTTGCGCGGTCAAAATCAGCACGAACCGTGTTAATTTGCGACTTTGCCGATTCAGAAGCGTAGCTTGCCTGCTCTAACTGTGCTTGTACCAAATCGGGCTGAATTTTTACGAGAAGGTCGCCCTTGCGCACCGTATCGCCTTCCTTGACGGGTAAGTTAATAATTTCGCCGCTCACTTCGGAGGAGATTTTCACTAAAATTTCCGGCTGAATTTTACCCGTTGCCGAGACAGTTTGTGTGATGGTGCGCTTGCCGACCTGCTCCGTTGTAACTTCAATGGATTTATCGCTTCTGCCCAAAACAGCAGCCGTTATGCCGCCGCCAACGACCACTAATCCGATAATGAGCAAAATAATATTGCGACGTTTATTGTTTTTCTTAGCCATGACAGTAGAACCTTAAATGAGAAGAATATTCAAGAGAAAGAAAAGAATTGTGAAAATACCAAGAATGACGATACCAAGATTATTCGTCCAGCAATCCGAGGGCAAATTTCATTTGAAATTGTGCTACGAGATAATTGTAGAGCGCGTTGGAGCGATTGATTTTCGCCGTCGCCAAGTTACCGTTTGCGGTGGTATAATCCAAAATATTTGCAGCGCCAACTTTGAAGCGCTCTTCGGCAGCATCAAAGTTTTGTTGTGCGGCTTTGATAGAGCGGGCGGTAATGTCGAGGCTTTTTTCGGCAGCATTCAGTTGGATAAACGCATTCTGAACGTCAGCACTAATGCGCTGTTCGGCGAGACGCTTTTGAATAAGCGATTGCTGTTCACGGATTTGCGCCCGTTGAATACTAACCTCGCGTTGGAAGCCGTTAAAAATCGTATAATCCACTGACAATCCCAAACCTTGGCGACCATACTCAAAGCCGGAAATGCTATTACCATTCCAGCTGTAGTTGTATGCCGCGTTCACCGTTGGCAGCCATGATGCTTGTGATGCTTTGGTACTAGCTTGAGCGGCTTCTAGTGAGGCTTTGGCAGCAACCAAATCCAAACGTTTGTCCGTCGCGGTTGTTTGTGCTTGCGTAAATTCGCCAATCGTTGTGCGGAATGCCTTAACATCCGTCTCCGTGATGGTTGCGGGAATTTGAACATCCGAAAAATCAACATTAGCGGATGACGGATTCATACCAAGTGTCGTCAGTATCGTTCCTTTAGCAAGGTCTAAATCATTTTCCGCCTGAACGATTGCTAACTCCCGATTTGCAAGGTCGGCTTCTTGTGTGAAAACAGGGGCAATAGCGACAACGCCTGCTTCATACTGAGCGCGAAGGCGCTCTAATTGCTTTTTGCCGACTTCAAAATCTTCGCGACGAATGCGTAAAGTTTGTTTTGCTCGCAAGACAGCAAAATACTGTCCTCGAATGGTGTTCAGCGTGCGACGGCGCGCTTGTGCAGCATTATTGTCGGCAGACGTAAGATTTGCTTGCGCCGCAGCATTATTGTTTTCCCGCGCCAAACCGTCAAAAATCGTATAACCAACGTTTCCTTGTGCAAAGAAGAAATCACGATTGAGAATAGGAATTTCTATCACCTGTCCGCCTTGATTAAAGGCTGTTTTATCGTTCAAGGTGCGGCTATAACCAAGGGAAACTGTTGCATTGGGGAGGTATTGTCCGAAAGCACTTCGGGTTTGCGCGGCGGCATCTTGCGCTTGTGCTAAGGCGTTCTGCACGTCCAAATTTTCTCCAGCAGCGATTTTGAGGCATTCTTCGAGGGTAAAATTGCGCGTGGTCGCTGTTCCCGCTACTTGTTGCGCCAGCGATGCACCATGCAGCATCATAAGACAACAACACGCACAAAAAAGAAGTCGAAACGTTTTCATAACAATTATCCGTGAACCATTTGAAAAAAGGGGTATTTGCTTTTGTTGCTTCGTTGGGAGAGCAAATGATTGAGCCATTTGCCTCTAGGGAATAGAACGTAGAGCAAAGCGTTTTGTTTCACGGGAAAAAGGTTTTTTTGCGTGTTCTTACGCGGTTTCCAGCATTGCACGTTGAGCAGGGTATCCCGATTTCCAGACGATACCGAGTCAGTCTGACCACACTCCTCGACCACCGCTCAATGTGAGTGCTGGCAACCGTTTCGCCCATGCTACAATGGCACCGAAAACTGCACGGTCGTTCCCCTGCCCCGCTCGGAGGCGATGCGCACCGCGCCATTGACCAAACTCATGCGTTTTTCCATCGTTTTGAGTCCATTGGAAAAGCGCTCTACACTCGTTGTATCAAAGCCTTTTCCGTCGTCGGTCAGTGTCAGCGTCAAAAGCGAGTGTTCCAAGGTTGCCGTTATCCGAATCTGCTTGGATTCGGCGTGTTTCATCATGTTTGTACAGGCTTCGCGGACAGCCATCACGATATTGCGCCGCGTCTCCGGCGGTACGGTCTTTTTTGGAAATACGGCAGGAATATCGTACTGCACCTCTACGGGCGAGGTCTCCAGCATACGCCGCGTTTCGATATGCAAATAGGAAACAAGCGCCTCGGCGGTGTCGTTTTCGGCATTCAACACCCAAATCGTCTCGCGCAAGCCATTGCGCAGGGTGTGGACGCTGTCGGCTATCGTCGTTGCCCATTCCATGCCCTGTTGCGGGACGCTGTTGTCCTCTTGCAGCACGCGCACTTCGTCGCGGAGCTGCTCCGACATGGCAGCAATCTCCACAATCTGCGATCCCAAGCCGTCGTGCAGGTCGCGGAAGATGCGCTCGCGCTCGCGCTCTCCGGCGAGGGCTTTTTCGCGTTGCAGAACGCGGATACGCTCGGCAAGGGCGACGGAGAAAATGATCATTTCGAGGGTGATGCCGAGTCTGAAGAGAACATTTCCGGTAAAAAATTTAAAATGTGTAGTATTAAAAATTGCAGCATTAAACCCTACAAAAGCTATAAATATCAACATCCATCCACTGAGATAATACCATGCAATAAATACCTTCTTGCGTAAGGCAAGCACAGCCGCAACGAATATACCACCAACAGTCACAAGACAAATCAGATTTGCAAGGGGATAGATAATGGGAAAGGTGCGGTATCGGTCTGCACCAACGACAGACCATTCAACCAGCATACACACACACTGCACAACTGTCAAAACTCGTATTACCTTGCTCCAACGTGGAGCAACAGTCGGCAACATGAGAAGTGCATTTGTGAAGAGCAGTATGCAGGCGAATCCCAAATGTACAAACGGTAGGAAAGCCAATGGGTTTTTGCCAGCAACGAAGCGACTGAACAGAGGTATTTCAAGTAAGAATGCTGACTCAAAGAAAATAAAGAATCCGCCAAAAAATGTAAGATAGCCAAGATAATACAGGTACACGCGGTCGCGGACGATACCATAGAGCAAAATGTTATAGAGAAACAAGGCAAGCAAAATGCCCGCAGAGGCAACACTAAACGAGCGAATCCATGAAATAACACTTAAAATCTGCACTTCTGAAACAATATACCCTTGCGTCATCATGGCAGCAATACCTTCGCAGCGCAAGAAAACGACACGCTGCGTGGTATCAAGTGGAATACGGAAGGTGTTGCCAAACCACCAAACAGGGCGGTCATCAACGGGAACATCCAAGCCGGAATACTGAACAGAATAGGATGTAGTACCTGTGGTGGCGGCATTCAAAAGATAGCAGTCCAAGTGCCGTGCATAGCTGAAAGGAATGGCAAGCATCGCCTCGCCATGCAGTGCGCGGGCGGCTTCGGGAGTGGCGCGGACGCGAAAGCGAATCCAATAGGTGTAGCCCGTGAAAGATTTAATATCCTCTTCGGAGGTCATGCGTCGCCATCCGGTGGGGTGTGCCATTGCTTGTTCGGGAGTGAGAGAGCGTGTGCTGTCGAAAAGAATATCGGCGTGTCCGTCGAAAACGGAACGATAATCCCGTGCGGTGGTGAGTGTGAGCGGCGCGGCGGCGTTTGCAAGATTTGTTTGCGGCTCCGCAGACAGCGATATTGCCATCACAGCAAGGCAGCAAGCGGACAAAAGAACGGAACGGCAAAAAGCGTCAACAAGAACCATACACTTGGAGGACAAGGGTGAAGAATGAGGATTTATCAGGGTGCAAGTTATGCTCAATACGAGTGCTTTTTTACGACAACACCGTCAATTTCGCAAATTTCAGCACCAATTTCTTCCGCCCGACGGCAGGAAAATCCACCTCTACTTGCGCTGTCTCGCCAGCGCCGGAGAGTTTAACGACCTTGCCATCGCCAAACATTCCATGCTGTACACGAGACCCAACGCGAAGCGGAGCGCCTTCGTCGGGCGGAATTTGCGAATAATTCTCATCTGCCGGAATATCGTCGAAATCATGCTTGGGCGTAGCTTTGGGGATGGGCTGATGATGCCGTGCGCCGTAGGATGTGCCAATGGTGGAGGATGCCGTTCCCACGCCACTTCCCGAACTAAATTTGCTTTGAATACTCGTGCCGCCGTGTTCCGTTAATTCTTTCCGAATTTCGCTCAAAAATGGCGACGGAAGCGGGTAATTCAGTTCTCCAAAACGGTAGCGTTTTTCCGCATAGCTCAGATACAAGCGCTCTTCGGCACGGGTAATGCCGACGTAGAACAAACGCCGCTCTTCTTCCATCTCGTCTTGTTGCTGTTCGGCGCGATTGCCCGGAAACAAGCCGCGCTCCATCCCCGCAATAAACACCACCGGAAATTCCAGCCCCTTGGCGGCGTGAATCGTCATTAAGGTTACGTGTTTGCCGCCCGCTTTCACTTCGTCAATGTCCGACAACAGCGATACTTCCTGCAAGTATTGGTCGAGCGTTGGCGCTTCGCCCTCAGCAACGCGGCGTTCGCAGTATTCGGCAAGGTGCGACAACACGCGCTGTATGTTGTTCCAACGGTC
>JAAFHM010000372.1:0-4454 GCA_013298375.1 Ignavibacteria bacterium
CCCGCATACAACGTGCCATCGGAAGCTACTTTTACAATCTGTGCAATACGCGACATTCCTTTTTCCGCACCGTAATATTGCAGTGCGCCGTTATTCCGTAGGCAAAAGATGGAAGCACGTTGGTTGTAGAAACAGCCCCAAAGATTACCGTCGCGGTCTTCGGTCAGCGAGAAAATCCCACGCTCACTCGACCCACTCACGCTGACCATCACATTGCGCTCTATCACACCATTTTTCCAATATTGCAACTGCCCGGAAAGCGACCCCGCCCAGATTCCACCGTGCTTATCAGCATGAAGAGCAAACAATTCACTCGAAACGGGTGCTTTATCGAAAAGAATATGTGATGTTGTAAATTGGGGATGAACCGCATAAACACTCTGTCCCGTTGCCGCAATAATACTACCGTTTGGCGCTTCGGTTAAGGCTTTTATATCGGGAACTTTATCGTCGATACCAACGGCGGCACGAGCAATCGTGGGCTGAAGCACAATCACGCCTTGGTCGCCGCAAAGCCAGAGGTTTCCACTCGTATCTTCCGAGAAATTTTTGACCCGCTGCGGCTCAATATTGGGCAGAGCCGTAAAGGTTTGCAACGTCGTATCGCCAGTCAACACGCCTTCGTACCACGTCCCGACGTAGAGTTCCCGCGAGATAATGCCAGAGGGATGCGAACGAGAATGACGCGAAAGAAGAAGCGCCGAAATGCGGTTTATGCTCGAGAGCAGCGTAACAAAATCAGTCTTCAAAGGCAGTATTGTCGTATCATTCGCGGGCGGAGACAAGGGCAAGTGTAGGCGCAAAAGCCCTTTTTCCGCAGCAATGGCAATATCACCAGCCCCAATGGCGACGACGTGCGCAAAAGCACCATAGTTTTGCGGTAAAAGAATTTCATCGAATCGGTCAAACGTAGAATTATAGCGATAGCAATAGCCCGGATTAGCAGTTGTAATCAATGCTCCAGCGCTGTCTTCGGCAAAATAAAACGAGATAACCGTATTGCGAGAATGGCATTTTTCGGGGAAAGGGTAGCGGCGAAGTTTTCCGCCTGAATAGCGCACCACTGCTTGTTGTTCGGCAAACCACAATGTGCCGTTTTTTGCTTCAAAGGTTTCTTTCGGATAATGCAATTTTCCGGGATGCTCTTCCTGCTCCCCGGCGATAAGCGGGCGGATAAGTACCGAATCCGGCGCAGAAACGACTTCCACCACTCCCAAGTCCGTCGTGGCAAGCAACATTCCGTTTTTGCAGAGCGTCAACGATTTCACATAAACACTCGGAAGATTGTGAGTAAAGGTTTGAAACCGAAAGCCATCGAAGCGCACCAATCCTGCATCGGTGGCAAACCAGACGAATCCGCGCTTGTCCTGCTGAACATCTTTGACCAAATTGGTTGGCAAACCGTCGTCCACAGAATAGGACGTGGCAATATATCGCCCCGAATACGTGATCTTATGCTGCGCCTGAAGATGAATATTCAGAATGCAGCAGAGTAACATCGCTGTCGTCAAGGTTTGAAGCGCTATTTGGGCAGTTCGCGGCATGAAAATTCTCAATACGAATGAATTTGTCAAAAATTCAACATAAATTTCACATAACGTGAAGTATTCTTATCCGCTAATATAGCAAAAACATATTCTAAGGAAAGAACTTTGGGGCGAAACGACGGAAATTTGGGGTGAAATGCTTTTTGGGGGGCGAATTGAAAAAAAAAATCAGTTGTCAAAAGGAGTGCGCACGGAGTTCACGCATTATTTCTGTGCATAATGCTTATATTCCAGAAACAAGTTTTAATGCGGCTTTCAAGGCTTGTATTGAGAGTGACATGATGTTATTTGAGTAATGCTTCAAATTCTTCTATCGTTATACCGGCTTGACGAATAATGGCACGGAGTGTTCCTTTTTCAAGCTCCTTGTGATTCGGCACAACAAGTCGTTTTTTCGGCTGGTCTCGGACAAGAATGATATGGCTACCTTCCTGTGAACGAATTGAAAAACCAAGCCTGAGCAAGGCTTGAATACAGGCTTTGCCAGAAAGAACAGGTAATTTTGGCATTAAGCGGTTTCTAAAAGTTCGATACTGATAAATTCAACAGCCTCGGGTGGTACAGCCTCGCCATCCTCTATAAGCGTTCGCACATAAAGTTCGGCAGCTTCGCGGATGTTGGCAAGCGCTTCGGCACGGGTTTCCCCCTGACTGATACAGCCGGGCAGACTCGGAATTTCCGCAATAAACCAAGCCTCTTCGCCCGGATAAATAATAACATTACGCATGAATATCTTAACAATAGTTTTACAGACAAGGTGTACTTGAATGTACGTTATTCAAATCTACAATGATTTGTCATATTTTCAATCACCAATAATTTAGATCATCTCAGCAAGAAAGTACGTCTGCATCAGCCCTTTGCCCTTGATTTCCAGCCTATCGCGCTTCTCAAAGGCATACCGTCCTTCAAGACGTTTTTTGACAACTTCGGTGCAATGGATTTTCCCCGCTTCGCCTTGTGATTCCATGCGTGAAGCCGTGTTGACGGTATCGCCCCAGAGGTCATAACTAAACTTTTTCTGCCCAATCACGCCCGCCACCACTTCCCCTGTATGGATGCCGATACGAATAGCAATGTCCAGCCCCATGCTGCGCGAGAGCATCCGCACGGTATTTTGCATTTCGAGCGCCATTTTTGCTACGGATTCGGCATGGTCGTCGCACGGGTTCGGTACTCCACCGACAATCATGTAGGCATCGCCAATCGTTTTGATTTTTTCAAGATTATACTGTTCCGAAAAAATATCAAATGCCGAGAAAATACGGTTGAGAATATCCACAACTGCTTCCGGCGATTGTTGTGCGGAAAGCTCGGTAAAACCAACAATGTCAGCAAAAAGAACCGTCACATCGGCGAAGCGCTCGGCGATCGTAGTTTCCCCAGCTTTGATGCGCTTTGCAATAGCTTCCGGCAAGACATTCAGCAACAATCGTTCACTTTGCGCATTGGCAACAGCAAGCTCTTCATTGCGCAAACGGTAAATCTCAGTTTCCTTCTGCGCTCGTTCAAAATCAAATGCCTGACGGAAATACTGAATTGTTTGCTTGGACTCGCGCTGCGCAATATCTGCATTGATACGGTGAAACTCCTCGAAATAACTCAGTGCCTGCTCATATTCTCCAAGCCGCTTGTAATACTTCGCCAATGCCTCGTTTGCGGAAGCCCGAACGGGCTGAACACCGACCCGCGCAGCAATACTCAAAGAGCGCTGCAAGAATGGCAGGGCGCGGTGCGGTTTGGCGCTTTCTGCATAAATCCGCCCAATTTCCAACGTAATAAATGCTTCGGTCTGCTGTACACCGACAGTAACCGACCTAAAACTATGCCAGAGAGAGAGATAAATTCTAAACGCTTTTGCGATATTTCCTTGCTTTTCCAAGACCGAAGCCATGCCGTAGCGGGAAGTCCCCATGCCGAGTGTGTCGCCGACGGCGGCTCTCAAAGCGAAACTTTGGCGGTAATATTGATAGGCTTCATCGTACTGTTTGAGCGATTCAGAGGCTCTCGCCATGCTCCAGAGCGCTTGACTCTGCAATTCTGTGTCGTCGGTGCGCAGGGCAATTTCTAATGCACGCCGCCGAAAATCTTGTGATTTTTCCGGCTCGTTAATCACCATGTACGAATCGCCCATGTTCATAAGCGCATATCCGACAGCAGCCTGATGCCGTGCTTCTTCCGCAAGTGTCAGTGCTTGGCTAAAATATTCCAACGACGTAACCGCCATGCCGATATTCCGATAGGTAATGCCCATCCACCGCGCCACACGGCTTTGCCCGTAGAGAGCAGTATTTTTCTCAAGACTGCGGAAGAGTTCTCCCGCCCGCGAAAGATGGGCAAACGCCGTGTCGTAGGCGGCGGCACAGGAATCAATCACACCGTTGACAAAGGTTGCCTCGGCAATTCCTTCGGCAAACTCTGCTTCCTCCGCCAGCGCCAAGGCTTCGGCGACGTACTCTCTGGCAAACCGAGGATTGTTATTCCGCAGCCCATAGCCCTGCGCCGTAAGCGAGAGAATACGCTGACGGAGGGCGTTCCGCTCAGAGGAACTACGCGATTCGGGATGCACGTCTGGTGGAGTCATTAGGGATAAAAATTGGTAAAAAGCGTGCTGTGCGAGACTCAAATATACTCAAAAATGACAAGACCCAATGAAGATTGTCTTTGCCGAATGGAACTGATAAACATCGCCTCCAAAATCCTCGCTATGAAGCGATTTCCCGAGTTGAGATACTAAAAACCAATATCTGCGGGAATTTTGTGCAAATGTCTTGAATACGTGCTTTCGTTAAAAGGCACTCAAAACAGAAGCGAAAAGAAGCGTACAAGCTATGCCCCCAAAAAAAGACCGTAATTCTCAGTACCATCTACTTCGATGACATTGAGAATTGATGCATACTTTAGGGC
>JAAFHM010000372.1:4464-5165 GCA_013298375.1 Ignavibacteria bacterium
CAGACAGAGGAATTGCCGTAAATTTCAGTGGATTCCAGCCCAAATTTTTGTATATTTTCAGCGCCAATTATTTTCCCAGAATATGGAGCATTCTCAATGCAAAACACAGCACACACAAGCGCCCGCGCCCGTTTCTTGGACGAAGAAATTACCTACCCCGATAGCGACGGTGAACCCATGGCAGAAAATACCAAACAATTTGAAATTATCACGATGCTCCATGGCGGCATAGATTCGCTCTTCCTTGACCGCGACGACGTGTTTGTGGCGGGAGATTTATTTTGGTACCCCGTCGAGGGAAACAACAAATTGCGCCTCGCACCCGACGTGATGGTGGTTTTCGGCAGACCACGCGGGCATCGCGGCTCGTATATGCAGTGGAAAGAGGAACACATCGCGCCGCAAGTCGTGTTCGAGATACTCTCGCCCAGCAATCGCCCCGCCGAGATGATGGATAAATTAGATTTTTACGATACCTATGGCGTGGAAGAATATTTCATGTACGACCCCGAAACACTCGCCCTCAAAATCTGGCGGCGCAACAATGGGTACTTGCGCCTTGTGCATGAAGAAGATCTTCCACACAGCCCACGGATGAACCTTTCCTTCCACACCGAAGATGGTGAACTCGTCGTTACGCGCCACGACGGGCGACGATTCGAGACATTCCGCCAGCTTTTCTCCCGTGCAGAAATGCAGCA
>JAAFHM010000469.1:0-543 GCA_013298375.1 Ignavibacteria bacterium
GTAAAAGTGCTGCGGGCTGATTCAGCGCCATGAGTGTCCGCACAACGCCGTCGAAGTAGGTTGGTTGCGCCTTATTCGCATCGTATAACTCTTGGTAGATACGCGACGCATTTTTAATATCGCCACTTTGCTCGTAGGATTCTGCCATGCGAAATTTTCGCTCTTCCGTGCTGACGGATTGGGCGAAGATAGTGGCTTGGCTTGCCGTCAGTACAAAAAGGAATGCGTAAAAAAGGCGCAAAAAAACGGGTTTTTTCATGGATGTTTGGATGAATAAATGCGAAAAGTCGTTGGAAGAAATGTACATTTTGAGCAATACGCAAAAGGAGAAAAAATGTTAAGGATAGATGTTTGAAATCAAGTAGTGATGAGCCTTTTAGGTTTATGTGCCAGGGCTAAATTTTTTGAGCTATTGCGTAAATTACAAAAAAACGCCCTCACAACCATTGACGTTTAGACAAAATTCAGGGCAATCGCATGAAAATAATTCTGTACCGTAGAGACAAGGCATTGCCTTGTCTCTACACGCAGGACGACAAACAC
>JAAFHM010000469.1:553-4011 GCA_013298375.1 Ignavibacteria bacterium
GTCACAGGCGCGAGGGTCTCGCTGCTTTGAGCGAGGCTCTCGCTTTAGCGTGGGAGCGAGAGCCTGCCTCAGAAGGCAGACCCTCGCATAGAACCCAACCATTTTCATGTAAATTACAAAAAAACGCCCTCACAACCATTGACGTTTAGACAAAATTCAGCGCATAAGGTTTTATGGTGTTTTTTGCGTAATTTCGTCGGAGCATTTTGTTCACAATGCTCAAACTCCTGAGCAATAGTGCGACAACACATTCCCCCAAGCCGATAATCCCTCATTATTTTTTCACAATTCCTTCGTCCTCTTTATGAGTGTTTCCTTCTTCCAATCCTTGCAATCTCAAGGATTCGTGCGCTTTGTGCGTATTTCTTGTGTCCTGCTGCTGCTCGGAAGTCTGGGTTTACAGCCGACGATGCTCTTTGCCCAAAAGAAAGGTGCAAAGCCCGCTCCGGCAGCCCCAGCCGCCCCAGCAACACCTGCCGTAACAGAGCCAACGCCAATAGCGTCTGCAATGCCCGAAAAATATACCTCCGTCGAGGGTATCACCGAATACCGCTTACCCAATGGCTTGCGTATTCTGCTCTTTCCCGACCCATCGAAACCAACAATTACCGTGAACATCACGTATTTAGTGGGTTCGCGGCATGAAAACTATGGCGAGACCGGTATGGCGCACCTTTTGGAGCATCTTGTGTTTAAAGGCACACCAAAACATCCTAATATCCCACAAGAACTCACTCAGCACGGCGCACGTCCGAATGGAACGACATGGCTCGACCGCACGAATTATTTCGAGACCTTTTCCGCAACCGATGAAAATCTCGAATGGGCGCTCGACCTTGAATCCGACCGCATGGTGAACTCCTTCATTGCGAAAAAAGACCTTGAAAGCGAGATGACCGTTGTGCGCAATGAGTTTGAAATGGGTGAAAATAGCCCCAATTCTATCTTAGAAGAGCGCATTCTTTCGACGGCGTACCTTTGGCACAACTACGGCAAATCCACGATTGGCTGCCGCGCCGATTTGGAAAGTGTGCCGATTGACCGCTTGCAGGCTTTCTATCGCAATTACTATCAGCCGGATAACGCTATTTTGCTCATTGCGGGCAAATTCGACGAGAAAAAAGCACTGGGCTTGATTACCAAATACTTTGCGCCGATTCCCCGTCCTAACCGCACTATCCAAAAAACCTACACACTCGACCCCACGCAAGACGGGGAGCGCTCGGTAACGCTTCGCCGGACAGGAGATATTCAAATTGCGGCGGCAGCATACAAAATTTGCGCTGGCACACATCCTGATTTCCCAGCGCTCGAAATGCTCATTTCTATTTTGGCTGAAGACGGCACCGGACGGCTTTACAAGACGCTTGTGGATACGAAAAAAGCAAGCAGTGTTACGGGTTACGGTTTCCCCACGAAAGAACCGGGGTATATGTACTTCGCAACCGAAGTGCGCGTACAGCAGTCGCTTGATTCTGCCCACCAAATCTTCCTCGCTACGCTTGATTCTGCCGCAAAGCAGCCTGTGAGCAAAGAAGATGTGGAACGCTCCCGGACTGCACTCTTGAAGATTATCAATTTGACGCTGAATAGCGCTGACCGCGTGGGGCTGCAACTCAGCGAGTATATGGCGCAAGGCGATTGGCGTTTGTTTTTCCTTCGCCGCGACCGTTTGGAAAAAATCACTCCGGCAGACGTGCAGCGAGTAGCAGCGCTTTATTTGAAGCCATCGAACCGCACAACAGGCACATTTATCCCAACCGACAAGCCCGACCGCAGCGAAATCCCCGCTGCGCCGGATGTGGACGCGCTTGTGAAAGATTACAAAGGCAAAGAAGCAATCGCGGCTGGCGAGGCATTCGACCCGTCTCCGGCAAATATCGAAGTCCGCACCAAACGTGTGCTGCCCGGTGGCGATTTGGGACAACTTTCCACGGCATTTTTGAGCAAAAAAACTCGTGGTGGCAGCGTTGCAGCCCGCATCACGCTTCGCTTTGGTGATGAACAAAGTCTGATGAACAAAGCAACCGCACACGAAGTCGCCGCACAAATGCTGCTTCGCGGTACGAAATCCAAAACCCGTGAGCAGATTCAAGACGCTATCAATAGCCTCAAAGCGCGTCTGAACGTGTTTCCAAACGGTCAGAGCGTTGTTGCCAGCATTGAGACCACACGCGAAAATCTGCCGGCACTGCTCAAACTCGTTGGCGAGGCGTTTCGTGAGCCAACATTTGCCGAAAAAGAATTTGAATCCGTGAAACAGGAATTACTTGCAGGGTACGAATCTCAGCGCTCCGAACCGACTGCACTGGCTTCGATAGCGCTTCAGAAGCACCTTTCACCCTACGCAAAAGGACATATTTTGAGCATACAGTCCATTGATGAAAGCGTTGCAAGTTTGAAAGCGCTGACGCTGGATGATGTGAAAAAATTCTACCAAGAATTTTATGGCGCATCGGACGCGCAGGTGAGCATTGTTGGCGATTTCGACGAAGCGGAAATCGGGAAAATTGTGCGTGAAACCTTGGGTTCGTGGAAAAGCCCGAAAGCATTCAAGCGGATTGAATCGAAGCGCAAAAATGCGGAACCCATTAACCTCAAATTGGAAACGCCCGACAAAGCCAATGCGTTTTTCTTGGCAGGTGTAACGATGCCACTCCGCAACGACAATGCCGATTATCCGGCGCTGGTCTTGGGGAATTATATGCTGGGCGGAGGCTTCCTCAATTCGCGTCTGGCAGTGCGTATTCGTCAGAAAGATGGTCTCAGCTATGGCGTTGGTTCCCAGTTTAATGCTGGCTCGCTTGATAGCGTTGCTTCGTTCAATGGCTTCGCTATCTACGCGCCGCAAAACGTCGAAAAACTTGAAAAAGCATTCAAAGAAGAGATTGACCGCGCTTTGAAGGAAGGTTTTACCGAAGAAGAAGTGAAATCGGCAAAATCGGGCTATTTGCAATCGCAAACCGTGAATCGTTCTCAAGACGGTGGCTTAGCAACACGCTTGAACGATTATTTGTTCATTAAGCGTACGCTTTTGTGGGACGAAGATTTAGAGAAAAAAATCGCCGCCCTCACGCCGGAGCAAATCGTTCAGGCAATGCGCAAGCACATCGACCCGGCAAAAATCTCTATCGTCAAAGCGGGAGATTTCGCAAAAGCACAAAAAGATGCTGCGACGGGCAAATAACTCTCATCACAACCAAAACAACACAAAAGCCGCATTCAATCAAGTATTGATGCGGCTTTTGGGCTTTTGTGCGAAAAATGTTGGTATGAAAGAAGCGTCCACGCTTGCGCGGGATACAGAGGCAGCTTCATTTTGCCTCGATTGTGAGTGTGCAAGAACTTTTGTGTAAATGCTACGAAAAAAGTTTGAGTCTGCCTGGGAAGAGGATTTCGAGTTGATTGAGCGTTGCTGCCCATTCTTTGATGGGCATGGTCCATTTGGCTTCGAGGCG
>JAAFHM010000311.1 GCA_013298375.1 Ignavibacteria bacterium
TGAGTGAAAATTGCAAACTTCGCGGGTACACTTCACGCAACGTATCACGGACAAGAACGGGCTGCAATAACCATTCAGAAGCCTGTATCTCTACGTTTGGATATTGCTGAGAACTGCCAGCAAAGGGCGAAACAGCAATTCGTGCTGATTCAATCATCCACGTATCCAACAAATATTTTTTGACCGTTTCGGTGTAACGTTTTTCACCGTATACTCTGATTGCCTCTTTGGGATGCTGCCGGAGGCGATACGCAAGAATATTGAGTAAATGATGTTGGATATTATTTTGCTCGTTTGCGACTTCACCTGGCAATGCGCTTTCGGGCTGAAAATTCTGTGTTTGAGTCGGTGAAAGTACACGGTATCGTGCAGGAAACGCGGCACTGTCGGCATCAAAATAGACCTGATTATGCAGCATGAACAGGCGAGCGCGCAGAAATTCCTCCACTCGTATCTGAAGCAGAGGAAGACATTCACCATTTTCGGAAAAACCCATAACTCTTATTTCCGGTTTTTCTGGTGTTTCTTCGCTCGGTGGCTGTGCCAAGAGGCTTTGCGTCAATACGAGGAATATCAGCGCGTGGCAATGTTTCTTGAATTCAATCTTCATTTTTTTGTGTCCTTGTTCATGATGTACTCATGTCTTCTGATTTCGTTGTTATGGCTGATGTCAATTTTCTTTCTGTGAAGGCAGATTCTTCCCATACACGCAAGGTGTGCATAAATTCTGTCTTTGAACGGGGAGTGCCAACAAAAGAAGCCCATTCGGATAATTCACGTTCTTGGTACAATATTCAATTTCCCTTTGAAGAATATCAACGATAGAAACGGTTAATCATCACCATCACGCGCCTCTGCTCTATGCCAATAACAGTTTTACCATTGCGCTGTTTTCTCTCAAAGATAATTGGTACATTCACTGCCACGTTACCGCGAAGCGCGTAAATTTCGGCTGGCGGTTTCGGAGGAAAATTTTTTATGTTCAGGGTAATGTTCATCGTTTTTGCAGTACAGGTAAATGCTTGCAGCCGAAGAGTTTCTGCCCCGCACGTCCAAAAACGCTGGTTTTCAGGCACGTTACTCATGTATTGGATTGGTTCGTCGTTCTTAAAAATTGTGATGGCTGTTTCAGGCGTGGAAAAATCTATTCCTACAGAATCCGTATGTTCCTGTTCTTCATCAATACCTTTTGGAGGGCTTTTTTTTAACCTTGAGTCTTTCGCATCAGCAAATTCCTCATTTTCACTCAGCCTTGCCTCTGAGGTTATATCTATCTGAAGTTGTATATCCTTTGGTGTAACAGGGTTAGTTCCCAATAGTTTATCTTCAGGAAAAAGTTGGTCAAATGCCCTTTGCATCATAGAATGATACCGAGTAATAGCGGTTGTAATCCCGATGAGTGCTGTATCGGAGGCATTGCGGCGCGGCTTTACCGGCTCGTTTAATAGTGATTGCCGGGCGACAAACTCTTCATCAGGCACGTGCGTCAGCTCGTAAGCGTACTTTTGCTCATAGAAAATACTATCCATATGATTTTTCCCTTCATCGTTGGTATGGCTATGCACAAGATTCAACAAAAATGGTGTACGCACCGACTCCTCAAGTTTGTTGTCAATATCTTTCCACAATAATTCGACAGAACCATATTCGACACGCAGTACGTTGAAGGCACGACAATCTCTGTAGCTTGTTACAAATACCACAGAATCTGCTGGCACGCTTTGCGCCTCTTTCGTAAGCACCTGTTTTCCAAGTACTTGTTTTCCAAGCACCTCTTTTCCAAACTTTTTTATGACAGCCTCTCGGCAAATGCGAATGTGTGCGGAATCAAGAATACGCCAGCGATAAAGGGATGCAAGCAGATTCGGGTGTATGCGCTGCAATCCCCCTAAAGAATCATTCTTGCCTCCGCGATAGCTGCCGGAGGTTTGTATGCCTACGCTACTCATTGGAACAGACCCATTTCCTGTTGTTGCCTTTGCACTGCGGTAATAGTTCCAAGGATAGAGGTAGCTTCGTTCTTTGCGAGGGAGTCTTTTTTCCACACGAATAAAGAAGGAAGTACAAGGCTCTGGTATTGATTCGATGCGGAGAAGCCCAGATTCATTGCGCAGATTCTCTTTTTCTATCATCGTAGCAGCATATTCAAGAATATTGCTGTGAGGAATCTTGTCAAAATTGACAACACCCGAAAGAGTATCTTTTATTGGTATTGCTTGCAATTCCGTAGGATGAAGAATACGAGTCTTATATGGCTGCTGCATCGTTATTGAATTTCGTAACCAGTCGGGTTCATAGCTAAATCGGCGGCTAGGAGCGGGAACGCAAATTGCCCCCAAAATACGCGGCTTTCCTTTGGTATAGCGGTCAGTTAGAATGAAAATACTACCAATTTTATTTGCCTCATGTACGCCAAGATAATAATCACGAACAATTCTGCATTCCTCTGGTGCGTTATCCCTGTTGATAAACCCTCTTATTTTAACATCATTCGTATCGGCAACAAAATCTTCAAAAATATACTCCCCAATATCTTCACTAGCCTCACAGTTCAATAAGGCATTTTCAATGGCTTTGGTCTTGATTGGTTTGGGAGCGATTTTTTCTTGTACTGCCTTTGTACCGAGTTCATCTAATCGAAAAAGTGAGATATCGGCATATCTCAAAAGTCGACCGTCAGACAGGTAAGATTCTAAGGTCTGTTTACTCAAATTCTGAGAATGTATCTCTACCGACAATAAGCATATTATCAGCAGTAGGCACATGAATGCTCTCCAGCAGAATATCTGGCAATATCTCTGCTTCGCTGCGGTATAGGCATTGTTATTCATAGTGATAAAGCGAATGATGTTCAATGCGTGATGATTATCTTGTTGTTCGGGTCTTGACTGCTTTTGGTTTCAGTGTTGCTTTCTGCTCTTGCATTTCGACTTGCCACCGTTGATACCACCTTTCAATATACTCAAGCACATCTGGCTTCGGGGGAACGATATGAGAGTACTCATGGCAGTATTGCGCAGGGTCGGAGAGTATTTCTTGTGTCCCGTATAACATGATGTTGTCAATCTCTGTCTTGAGCAACTTTTTCTGTCCGATTTCCAGCATTATCACATCGTATTTTCCATTGTGCCGTAATCGTCCAACAGCATAAACACTGCTGTCTGTCCCCGAAGAAGGAGCATTGCTGTTGAGAAACCAGCGCAAGAGAGATTGCAGATATGGGTCGCAAATACGCCATCGGGCAAGAATATATTTCTGAAAAACGTCCGTAGAGAGCGTCGTGAGTGCTTCTTCCGCCGTTTTTGGTTTGTCGCACACACTGGACGGCATTTCTTTGATTGAAAGAGAGATTGCTTTCTGATAGTCGCGGTCTGCTTTTTGTATGGAATCCAGCACTCCTTTGGATTTCAGGAATTGTTGAAATTCTTTCGGCATTGTGGCAATGTTGCTAAGAGGTGTGTAACGAGTAAAAGGGGGACGGATTTTTTCGGTACAATCAAGGAAAATACCCCGTTTTATTCCATCAGCAATATATTCATACATCGTTTTGAACGACGTTTGGGTAATGGAGCCTTTCACAACAACTGTTTTACCTGAATCTTTCGTTTCGTATTCTTGAGTAGGAACGGCTTGAAGCTCTTTGGCATCCAATAGCCCATATGATAGCGGATCATTGATTGAATTTAATAAAAAATCGGGGTCTGCAATTTGGTTTATATAGGGAGATTGAATACACACTGTGCCAATGATTATCGGTTCTGTTCCGCGTTGATAAGCGGCTGTAACAACATAGACTTTTCCGATTTCTACAAAACCCGCAAGTGCTTGGTAATAATGTCTTACCACCTCACAATTTGGGTCATCTGTCAATAAAAAAGGAATCTCTCGCTTTCTTTGTGTACGCAACTTGATTTCGTCTGTATTTGCACATTCTGATTCAGCAGATTCTAATACAAGTGTTCTTTTCAAACCAGGTGTGAATTTTTTTTTAAAACGGAGTGCCGTTGCTGAATCAGCCTCAAAAAAGGAAATAGCCGCAAAGCGGTAATAATCGCCTCTACGGAGATAGGCTTTGGTGTTAAAGTCAGTCGTAGGGATAGTTTGTTGCTCTTGAGCATAGACTGTTATATGTTGGCATATCGCACAAACAATTACTGCCAAAAGATGTTTTGTTCGTTCACAGTTCATGGATGTTCCTTCGTGATGTGGTGTTCGGTATTTCATGGTGGATGCTTTTTGGGATGAGCTATTTCCCTTTTGCTCCCGCATAGTGACGATATTCTTCCGCTGAACTAAAGACAGGAAAACCGATGCTACGGAAATACGAAGCCGCTTTGTCAAGGTCAATGCCCATATTCAACAAACCGTGAGCTTTGTATTTACTGCAAAGCAGGCAGATTGAAACATCCGCAACAATTTCTTTCTGCTCGTTATAGAAGATAATACCATAGTGAGGAATGAAACACAAGACATCACTCTCATAACAAGGATAACGAGCAACCTCAGTCAGAAATTCTTTCATCTTACTAGCGTCAAGAGTAACGCTATCACTCACAAACTCTAAACTTTCTAGAATTTCTGGACTTTGATTACTCGCCAAATTGTACAGATATAGCATTTGTGCTGCAAAGAGCAGTGCGAGTTTGATGAAAAATTTCATGGCTTTTGCCCTTTCTCGGTAGGGTGTTGTTTTGGTTGCGGTGCGGTATAGCCGCCTTCCCAGTATTCTGTGCCATCTTCTCCGACGTAGCCTCCCCACCACTCCTCTCCATCAGTTTTTACGCGAACATAGCCACTGCTGAATTCCTCTACATCGTCATAATGTGGCAAAACCACTTCCTGCCCCGCCCTGTTCACTAAGCCCCATTTACCGTTTAAGCGCACAGCGGCATAACGATTTTTGAACTCTTCTATCTTGTCATAACGAGGCGAAACTACTTCTCTCAGGGTGCCGTCCAGCAAACCGCACTTACCGTTTAACCGCACAGCAGCATAACCATTTTTAAACTCTTCTATGTCGTCATAACGAGGCGAAACCACTTCTTGCAGAGTGCTGTCGAGCAAGCCCCATTTGCCGCTTACTTGCACACGGGCATAACCAATCTTTACCTCTTCTATGTTGTCATAGCGCGGCAAAATTACCTCTTGTCCCGCCCGATTAATCAAGCCCCATTTGCCACGCAATCGCACACGAGCATAATTACCATCGAATTCTTCCGCTTCGTCATAACGTGGAGCAATGACATCTTTCCCTGTACGGTCAATAAAGCCCCATTTGCCACCTACCAACACACGAGCAGAGCCGCCGTTATAGCTATACGCCATATCGTAGCGCGGAGAGAGAATTTCTTTTCCCGTTGTATCAATAAAACCCCATCTGCCGCCAATGCTCACACAAGCATAGCCATCAGCAAAATCACTTGTTTTATCGTAACGCGGAGGAATCAACTCTTTTCCCGTGCGGTCAATAAAGCCCCATTTTTTGTTCAATCGCACAGCTATCCATCCATCTGATAAATACTTTACCTCATCATAGCGCGGAGAGAATACTTCTTTTCCCGTGCGGTCAATAAAGCCCCATTTTCCGCGCAATCGCACACGGGCATAGTTGCCGTAGAAATATCGTACTTCGTCATAACGAGGCGGAACTACCTCTTTCAGCGTACTGTCAAGAAGCCCATATTGTTCTTGAGATTGCATCGGAGCGTAGCCGCCGTCGAAAGGGAGAATTGCATCATAGCGCGGCAAAATCATGTTTTTTCCCGTGCTGTCCACCAAGCCCCATTTGCCGTTAGCTTTTATACGGAAATATCCATAATACAAATCCTCTACCTCATAATCATCACTCAGAGGTGATACCACTTCCTTTCCTGTTCTATTCACAAAGCCCCGTTTGCCATTAATTACCACTTTCGCAA
>JAAFHM010000483.1 GCA_013298375.1 Ignavibacteria bacterium
TAGTGACAATGCTGTTTGGGACATACTCGAAGATAAACACGGGCAATTTTGGCTTATCACCGGGCAGGGACTCGACCTTTTTGACCGCACAAATGCTCGTGTTACTCGTATTTCAGCATTTCAAAAGCCAACGCTGACGGCGTTGTATCAAGACCGCTCAGGTACAATGTGGATTGGCACCACCGACCAAGGGTGTTTTTCCTTCGACCCCGTACAGCGAAAAACGCTTCAACACTGGCGTAAAGGCTTGTCGGAACAAGGCGAATTGGCGAGTAACTGGGTGAAATGTTTTTGGGAAGACCGTTCGGGAAGATTTTGGGTAGGAACACAAGAAGGCGGCTTGCAAACGCTCGACCGCACGACGGGGCGCTTCCAGAGTTTTAACGTGGACGGCGATGATGTTTACGGGACGGGGTCGAAAACAATTATGCGCATCTACGAAGACCGTGCTGGCGTGCTTTGGTTTGCGACCAATAGCGGCGGGCTTCGCAAGTACAGTCACTATGATAATCGTTTCACGCTCGTCAAGCACTTGCCGCACAATCCCAATAGCCTCAGCCATAATGACGTTCTCAGCATCGCCGAAGACCGCTCCGGTGCATTGTGGATTGGTACTTACGGCGGCGGTTTGAATCGTTACGACCCGCGTACCGAGCAGATTCAATCCTATAAACACCAACCAAATAACCCGCAAAGCCTTGGCTACGACTATATTCGTGCGTTGCTGGAAGATGAACAAGGTACGTTGTGGGTGGGAACATTTGGCGGAGGCTTGTGCAAGGCAGAACGCAACGCACAAGGCAAGATTACACGGTGGACGCGGTACAATCATCAGCCCGACAATCCCCGAAGTTTGCATCATAATCATATTTGGTCATTGCTTGAGACACATCATCCGCAAGACCCCATAAAGCATACAACACGGCTGTTGGTCGGTTCCGATGACGGTACGGTATCGGAATTCAATCGTATCACAGGCGAATGTCAGCATTACCAGTATTGGCGAGATGGTCAGCCGAGCAGCGCACCAATTCAAACACTCTACCAAGATAGTAAAGGGCGCGTTTGGATTGGGACGTGGGGAAATGGTTTGCTCCACTTGCCTGTAACCATCTTGAATACTAGCCCCGCGAATACAACTGCGCAAAAAATTGAGAGAAAAAATGCTCTTCAAACAACGTTTTATCAAGAGCGTATTGATACGAGTAATGTTGCCATGATGAACGTCGTTTCGGTGCGGGAAGATGCCAAAGGGGCGCTCTGGCTAGGTACATACGGCGCGGGGTTATTTCGATGGGATGAAGGTACACAAACGCTGATGCGCTTTACCACGAATCATGGGCTGCCGAATAATGTGGTTTACAGCATACTGACCGATGCAGAGAATAATCTTTGGGTCAGCACCAACAACGGTATTGCAAAAATCTCCTGTCATCAACCAAGCACGCCAAACAGCCCGAATAGCTATACCGTTCGCACCTTTGACATCAGCGACGGTTTGCAGTCGAATGAATTTAATCGCGGAGCGTATTGCAAACTCCGCGACGGGCGACTTGCAATGGGCGGGGTTGGTGGTTTTAACCTGTTTCATCCGGCACAAATATCGAATAATCCACATCCGCCGGATGTTGTGCTGACGGCATTCAAAAAATTCAATCAGCCTGTAAGCCTTGATTCATCTATATTCGAGCGGTCTGTGTTGGAATTATCGTACCACGATGCCTTTATCTCCTTTGAATTTACGGGAATGGATTTTGTCAATCCGGCAAAACATGAGTACGCCTATAAACTCGAAGGATTTGATACGGATTGGATTCGTGCCGCTTCGCAGCGCTCGGTGAATTATACGAATTTGGATGCGGGCGAATATGTTTTCCGCGTAAAAGCTGCAAACGGTGATGGTGTCTGGTCGCCGGAAGGTGCGTCGCTCAAACTCATCATTACGCCTCCGTTTTGGAAAACATGGTGGTTTCGGCTTGCGGGCATAGTGTCTATCGGCTTTATTGGCTATGGCGCGTATCGCCGAAGGATTCGCACGATTGAAGCACGAAATCAAGAATTGCAAAAACTTGTTGATGAGCGCACCGTCGAAATTCGCCGTCAGATGGTGCTTTTGGACGAGCAGACAACAACAATTCAAGAAGCAAATACGGCGATACTGGCGCAAAATCACGCTTTGGAAGAAACAAACATCAAACTTGCCGAAGCCGATAGCTTCAAAACCCGCATTCTATCTATCGCAGCGCATGATTTGAAAAATCCGCTCTCCTCAATTACCGGGTTTGCTGAGTTGATTTTGACGGAGATTTCCCCCGCAGAGCCTATATACTCTATGGTTGAGGCAATTTCCCGTTCATCAGAGAAGATGCTGGATTTGATAAAAAACGTCTTGGATGCTTCTGCTTTGGAGATGGGAAGAATGGAAATATCTGCGGAAACTCTGAATTTTGCGTATATCTGTATCAACACCGCCGAAGCGCACTTCTACGCAGCCGAGCAGAAGCGTCAAACCTTGCATTTTGAAAATGACAATGACTGTTTCATCGTCGGAGACGCGCAACGCCTGACGCAGGTGGTAGATAATCTTGTTTCCAATGCCATCAAATACTCACCTTTGGGCGCGGATATTCGTATCGCCGTTCGTAAAAACCATGCTTTTACGCGGCTTTCGGTACAGGACAACGGCCCCGGCTTGACCGATGAGGATAAAAGCAAGCTCTTTGGCTTTTTCCAGCGCCTATCTGCCATCCCAACGGGCAATGAAAGCTCGAATGGCGTAGGATTGGCGATTGTCAAGCAAATTGTGGAACTGCACGGCGGGCGTGTTTGGGCAGAAAGCGAGATTGGACGCGGTTCGACGTTTATTGTTGAAATGCCGCTTTCGGCAAAAATCCATGATAAAGCATGAGAAAACGGAACAGCGCACAGGCTATGCCAAACAACCCAACATACACCGTTGAGCCAATCGGCGTGATTTCTACACGCTTTCAGCAAAAATACGACGCGCCACATCAGAGCAATCAAGCCACAGACAACAAGCAATCAAGCGACCAATCCGCAATTATCCAGCTTTTTCCGCATCAAAATTTTGAACAGGCACTTGCCGATGTACAAGGTTTTGAGCGGGTTTGGCTCGTGTACGTTTTTCATGAAAATTTCCGCGACGGCAAAGCGCAGTGGAAACCCAAAGTGCTGCCTCCGCGAGGACGTGTCAAACGGGGCGTATTTGCTACTCGTGCGCCGTACCGCCCGAATCCGCTTGGTATCTCGGTTGTGCGTGTGCTTTCTGTGCAAGACTTAGTGCTGCGTGTGGGCGATTGCGATTTGCTGGATGGAACACCGATTTTGGATATTAAGCCCTACATCCCCCTCTACGACTCGTTTCCCAATTCGCGCACGGGCTGGCTGGAGGAACTTGATGACGATCCGTTTACCTGTAAATTTTCCCCCGAAGCCGCTTTGGAACTTACGCTGATGGCAAATGAACATCCCACATTAGAAGAAACCTTGCGTCGTGTGCTGGCGCTCGACCCATTCCCGCATCCGTACAGGCGTATCCGCCGACTTGATGCCGACAAGGGCTTGTACGAATATGCCTACAAAACATGGCGTATTTCCTATTGCATTGACCAAGAACGCCGCCATATCCTTATCACATCGTTGGTCAATGCGGCTCAATGACGTATCTTTGCCCTAGGGCAATCGCATGAAAAAGGTAGGAAAAACGGCGGACAGCACGGAAATTTGCCTTCATAGCCAAGAAATTTTTCCTCAGTATTTTCTTGCACTATCATGTCGCTCCTTTCTCTTTAGGAAGCCTTTACCCCTTTGAACGACCCGCGCCAAGCGGTGAAGGTGGAATATCCTCTCGTCGAAATACTGGTGATTGC
>JAAFHM010000160.1 GCA_013298375.1 Ignavibacteria bacterium
GCAGCGATGAGATTGAAAACGACCACATTGCCTTTCGCACAATGGGTGTTCCGCAATTAGGTATCAAATCATTTGAGAAAATATTTCTGCACTTGGGCTACCAAAAACGCGACCCATTTTTCTTTGCTGCCAAAAAATTGGATGCTTATTGGTATGCGCCGCCGGAGCCGCATTATCCGCGAATTTTCGTGAGTGAACTGCGCATTAAGGATTTATCGGATGAGGCGCAGCGTATCATTACGTCCTATACCGACGAGGTGAAATCCGATCCTGTTGATGATATTGACTTGGACAACGGTGCGGAGATAGATGCGTTTTTGCACCGCCCGCTTTGGCGCACTCCCTCATACGCTGATTACAAGCGGCTTGCCGAAGAAAGTGAATATGCGGCGTGGGTGATTTACAACCGCTACTACCTGAACCATTTCACTGTCACCATACACAATCTGCCCGATGGTTACAACACCATCCACGATTTTAATGCGTTTTTGGAACGGAGTGGCTTCAAATTGAATGATTCCGGCGGGAAAGCAAAAGCAAGCCCTGACGGGAAACTTATTCAAAGTTCGACCGTCGCGGAGATGATTGAGGTGGAATTTGCCGGAGGCGAAAAGCAGACCATTTCCGGCTCCTATGTGGAATTTGCCGAGCGCCGCCCGTTGGATGAGTTTTCGCATATCCCCTACCCGCAACTCAAGCGCGAACAGCGCCGCGAAGGATTCGAGGCTGCCAATGCGGACAAAATCTTTGAAAGCACGTATTCAAGCCAGACGGTGAAGAGGAGTTGAGAGAGGTGTTGATGGCAATGAAAAAGCCCTATCTGCGTGAGCGGATAGGGCTTTCTTATTTATATTCCGTCAGAGGCTACATATCAAAATCCGCTAAATGGGGAGACGACTCTGATATTTCTGGCAATAAGACGGTTCACATCATGTCGAAGCGTTACCGTTGTTGCCGTTGCTGTGAATTGGTCTATTTCATCATCTGGGGGAATAAAATCCGGAACAGTAGCTTTTGCATCAGCACCGCTTCCACCGGCTGCCAGAAGTATCGGATTTGTATCAACTTGCCGACGTGGAAGCGGCAATTTGATTGCTAAGTCTTCAATACGGCGACCTTCGCAGAAAAAGATATGCTGACGCAAGAGAAAGAGCATAGCAAGATGATCTTCACGGTTCCGTGTTGATAATGCTGCCACACTGTCAGGGGTTTGGTTTGTGAAGGAAATTCCATAGACTGGAACGGTAGCAGGGCGGCGTACAATCAAGTTCGGAATCGCAGGCGAATTTGCATCAGCCCGAACGGTCAATGTAGCAACGTTTGGTCTATTAGGGCGTGTATCGCGGTCTGCCATCATGCGCACAGGGCGATTTCTGGCGACCCTTGCGGCATTACTCATAGATTCGCGTGCTGCGGCAAGGTCATTATTCGATAATGCAATTTCAGCCAATATCAAATGTGCTTCTTCTGCTTTCAGGCTTGGATGCGGATCATTAACCGTTGCTGCAACAAACATAAATTTGGGGTCAAGAAAGTCCAAGCGAGGGTTTGGCTGGAAGGCATGATCAGTACGATTCGAGACAAAATCTTGAATCGCGCTGCCAAGATTCACAACATCAAATGTTCCTGTGAAAACATAGTCGGCAGAGCGCATTAAGCCAGCGCGAGCAAAAAATGCCGCACTGTCTTTGTTTCCTTCTAAGCGATAAACACGCGCAAGCGCATAATTGCAGCGAGTAACAATCTCAGCAGCCGTAATTGCGGGGTTTGCACTTGCATCGGTGGCTTGTGCGCCAGTTGCGCCAGTTGCACGTCGCAGAGCCTCACGGAATGCTGCAATTGCTTGTTTGCGTCCATCAGCAGCAGACACTAATGGACCAGTTTCTACAAGCGGAAAACGAACAAATTTTTCCGAGAGCATCATCAATGCCATTCCTTTGAAGAAAAAGACTTGTGCGCGTTGTGCGTCTGTTGCCAACAAGTCTTGTGCATTATCTACGGTATTTTTAATACCGAATTCGGAAAGTGCCAACAACGCTTGTGTGCCGATGTATGCCCCACCTACGGTAATATCGTTCAAATCTACCGTACGAGGCAAATCAAGTTGTACAGAAACAAAGGTGGTAACGTTTCGGTAATTATCAGACACAATCTCACATACTTGGGAGTTATTTGCAATAGCTGAAGAAAATTGACGACGTAAGCCTACAACAACACCACGTGTGCCACCATTTGGGCTTGCAAGCAACTGTGGTTCGGTAGTTGCCGGATTTTGCACACGCGTCGAATCAACAAGTTCGCATCCGACTGTAAATGCCAATGTGAACATAGCCGCCACAAGATTTACCGTCGTAAAAAGGCGGGTTCGTAAAAAATTATTTTGCATGATAATACTTCAAAATAATGGATAATTCGTGGTTTGAGTCCATTGAATATGACTAGAAATTATAGGTTATACTGAACCTGAACGAGCGTGGCGGTGAAATATTTCCACCACCTGTACCACCAACATTTGGACCTCTTGTACTCAAAAACGATAAT
Source organism: Ignavibacteria bacterium (assembly GCA_013298375.1). GTDB lineage: Bacteria > Bacteroidota > Ignavibacteria > Kapaibacteriales > UBA4661 > PH2015. Next base: position 2,542 of record JAAFHM010000160.1, read on the forward strand.
TCAGGATCAACATATGGGTTTGCCGTAACGACCAACGCATTGCGTAAAGAGGCTGATAGCGTCAAACCTTTAAACCCAAATAATTCTTGTGGAATACGATAGCTTAGAGAAATTTCACGAATCTTAAACCATGTTCCATCCACCATAAGCAAACCAGTCATATCATTTCGTTGATAACGCAAGCGTCCCAAACGCGCAGAGTCCGTAAATTTCGGAACAATTGAGTTATCGACAAGATCTTGATATATTGGATAAACAAAACGCCCCGTAGCAGCGTCCCGTACAGGAGTAGAAGCAAATACGTTTGGATAACGCCGACCCCAGAAGTGATTTGCTACTTGAAATCCCGTAGCGAACTCCGTTGTAACGTTAAGCGTAAGGTTTTGTGCGATAGTTGCATCAAATCCAAAGTTTCCGGTTAAAGTCGGTACGGGTCCATTAATCAAGGAATCACGCTTGACTTGACCTGTTTGATACGTACCATCCGCATCTCTGAGAGGCATATTAATACGCCATGAAGGCATTGTGAACCCTTCCTCAATGCGAGTTGGAATATACGCAAAGCTACCAGGGGCTTGAAACGGTGCAGCACCACCGAGGCTTTCAACGCGATTGCGCAGTGTGGCAACAGAAGCACGAACATTCAAATCAAATACGCCAGGCTCACTAAACGCAAGAGCATTAATACCTAACTCAATACCTTGGTTTACTATAACGCCAACATTTTTATCTTGCGAGGTAAATCCCGTAACCGGGTCAACAGGTACACTAAAAATAGCACCACGTGTGGTGCTGTTAAAGTAATCGAATGTAATGGACAAACGATCTTCTGCTAGGGCAATGTCGGTGCCGATTTCTAATGCCCCAACGCGCTCCACCGTTAAATTCGTATTACCCGGAATTGAGGTGATACCACCTTGTGCGCCGCCTATACCTAAACCAACTTGATCTTGGAAAGGACGGGAAATAAATGTACGGTCGCGGGTGAATGGTGCAGGGAAAAGACCAGTTTCACCATACGAAGCACGAATCTTGAAGAGATTCACCGCTTCTTTGAACGGAGCCCAAAATGCCATATCTGCAATATTGACGGCGATAGCTCCCTTAGGGAAAAACTCACTAGCAATACGATCACCAAACGTTGAGTTAATATCAAGTCGCCCGCCTAGGTCTATAAATATTACATCCAGAAGTTCCGCTTTGTAATTTGCATAAAAGCCACCAGTAAAGATTTGCTGAGGAGCTTCTTGCACATTTTTCACGGCTGTATTGGTGAGAATGCTTGTCCCGGGAAGTCCAAAACCATCTCCTTCAGCAAAGATAGGACGCTCATCGCGGCGATACCCTTGCAGCCCCACCGCAACATCGTGCTTCATAAAATCACTGATATTAGGAAGTTTAAGCGAACTAACAATATCAACCGTAACAATCATATTCTCACGATCCGAGCGGTCAATGCTGCCATTATTATCCACGTTAATCGGTTCAAAATTACGCGATTCGCTCTTGCGATAGTCTGCACCAAGAGTGAAGCGAGTATCCCAACCTTCAAATGGCGAGAGTTTGTACGTCAACGACGGGATAAAACGGTGGATTACTTCGTCATTCTGGTAGCGTGTCCAATAATCCACAAGGCTATCTATTGAGCGTTTACGAAGCGATGCACGTTCTGTTGGGTCGGTTATATTCTCAAAGCGCCAACGAGGGTGTGCTGGACTAGCGAGTAGATTTGCTTCTAGGTCTGTTGCTTGATACAAACCAGCAAGATTATTCCCAAATGTTCGACCGAACTGATTGCGAACATAGCTCATAGAAAATTCAAAACTATTGCGACCAAAGGTTGCTCGCAAACCACCACTCATGGAATATACGCGCTCAAAGTTTTGATTCTTTGGCGAGATACCAGTATTGTGGAGCATTCTTGCAGAAGCATTGTAGGTAACATTTTCTGAACCACCGGTCATGCCAGCTTTATATTCTTGATAAAAACCTTGTTGCAACGCGATTTGTGAGGTAAGCGGGTCTGCCACGAACTTTGTTTCCGGCACATCAAGACCCGTAGTAATACCAATATTATATTTGGGCGTACCCGGAATGCCCTTTTTTGTAAAAATTTGAATAACGCCATTCGCCGCCTCAGAGCCAAAGAGCGTTGAAGACGCGCCCCCCTTCAGAAACTCAACGCGTTCTATTTCACCATTCAAAAGATCATTGAGCGCAGAGGTTGAGACACCACCAAAATCGCTAGCCAGACGGAAATTTTCTCCAGCATCAACACGGACACCATCAATATAAATAACAGGTGTTGTTGAGGCGCTAGCAGATTTTACACCACGGGTCGCAATACGCGCTCCTGCTCCCGGCTGCCCGGTTGCTGAAAACGATGTTAGACCCGGTACACGACCTTGTATGAGTTGGTCGAAACTCCGTGCAGTAGAATTTTCAATCTGTTTGGCGCTAATTGATTCTACGGAATACGCAAGTTTTTTGCGCTCTGTTCCCGCGCCCTGACCTGTTACCACAACTTCATCAGTTTTAGAAACAGAAGATAGCATCACAAAATTGACTTCTTGTGTTGCCTCAATAGATACTTTTTTCTTCTGCTCTCTAAATCCGACAGATGACACCATAACATTGTATTCACCAGCAGATAAGCCTCTGATGCTGTACCCGCCTTGAATATTAACAATTGCACCGCGTGTTGCCCCTCCGCCACTGAGAGGGGTAACGGAAACTCGTGCGCCAGAAACTGGTTCGCCTGAACGGTCTTTGACTGTTCCGCGAATTTCGCCTGTTTGAGCAAAGCCTTCGCTTGACGCAATACCCAAAGCCGCCAGCAAAGAAAATACTCGAAATAGTAATGCATATTTCATAACAGTTGAACCTTATGAAAAAATGAAATAAAATGAATTAGGGGATTTTTTCTCTTGAGCCAAAGCCTATTACAATGTGAACCGTTTTAACAGAACCTTAACGAATTTTAACAACTTTTAACACAGACGATAAATATAAAAACTAATTGTGTTAATGGCAAGTTTTCTCTCACAACTGAGAGAAAATCCGTACTTTCCGCAATAGCAAGTGATTGGCAGGACATAAAAAAACTCCACCAAACAACCATTGTCGTTACTTGGTGGAGTTTCTATTATACAAACTAGCTTTTTACTGCGCGTCTTTGTCCTGCACCGCAGAACGGAGCGCTGGAGCGCCCTCGAAGCCGCCAGTGTACCCTTCGGGCTGCAAATCTTTTGCCGTAGGATACTCCTCCTGCTCCGATTTGATACGGAATACACGACGCAAGAACGCTGGAACACTCGTGCGCCAGTGATCGAATTTGATATAGACTACAGGCACAAGAACAAGGGTCAAGAACATCGAACTTGTCAAGCCGCCAATAAGCGCCCAGCCCAAACCGGACTTCCATTCGCCGCCCGCACCGCCGCCTATCGCTATCGGGAGCATACCCACAATCATCGCCACGGTCGTCATCACAATCGGACGCAAGCGCAACTGCCCCGCTTCCAAAAGTGCTTCGTAGGCGGAAAGCCCTTGTTCCTCTTTCACTTGGTTGGTGCGGTCAACAATCAAGATAGCATTTTTCGTTACCAAACCGATAAGCATAATCATACCCAACATCGTGAAAATGCCCAATGCCTTGTTTGCCAGAGCGAGTGCGAGCAGTGCGCCCACAATCGCCACTGGCACCGAAAACATCACCACAAACGGATAAATGTAGGAATCATACAGCGCCACCATCACGAAATACACGAACAAAATCGCAATCGCAATCGCAATCCCCATGCTTTGGAACGAATCCTGCATATTTTTTTGATTGCCGGCGTAACTATACGTGATGCCCGCAGGAATTTTGCCAATGAGTGCCTTGTCAATATCTTGCACCACTGTTCCCGACGGGCGACCCGCTACTTGCGAGAAGAGTGTAATCGCGCTATTGCGGTTTTCGCGCTGAAGTTGCGTTGGACCAACGGCTTGAAAAATTGTTGCGAATTGTTGCAATTCCACAACTTGCCCACGTGGGTTCACGAATGTCAACGAACCCAGACTTTCCGGTTTGGAGCGGTCAAATTGGTCAAGCGAAATCAAGATGGAATATTCGGTGCTGCCATCGCGGAATTTTGTGTCGTCATCGCCCGCAAGCGCAATACGAAGCGCACTACCAACATCGTTAATCGTGAGTCCAAAGGTTGCCATCTTTGCGCGGTCAACTTCGATGCGGGTTTCGGGCTTACCGTCTTCCGAAGACAAGCGTACATCGGCTGTACCGGGAACCTCTGCCGCGATGTCGCGTATTTGCTTGGCTGCCTTGGCAACCTCTTCGTAGCTGGTTCCGTTAATCACCATCTGAATCGGAGCTTCATTCGCGCTCCCAAAAATACCGATTGGGCTGGCACGCACTTTCACGCCCGGAATCCCGGCGGTGAGTTTTTTGATGTCGTACATCACATCGTCAGTCGAGCGTTTGCGCTCCGCCATTGGGAACAGCGTTACGTTGATTTCCGCCGTGTTATTAGCAAAAACCCCGATAAAGCCTGATGCGGCAGCACCAACGTTGACAAACGTGCGCTGTACTTCGGGGATCTTGGAAACAATCTTTTCCACCATGAGCGTATTTTGGTTTGTCTGTTCAAACGTTGCTCCGGGTGGAAGTTCGATTTGAATAGAAAACTCACCTCTGTCAGCTTGCGTAATAAACTCCGACCCGATAAAACCAAGTGGAATAAGCGCAATCGAAGCCACAAGCATCATCACCACAATCAACACCGTTGTTTTGCGGTGATGCAATGCCCACACCAAAACGCCTTTGTACCAGAGCGTAAATTTGTCAAAAATGCCTTCAAACCAGAGCGCGAAACGTCCCATCAGCGTATCACCGCTTAAATGCTCATGTTTAGCAAAGCGCGACGCAAGAACGGGTGTCACGGTAAAGGACACAATCAGGCTAAACAGCGTGGAAATAGCGACCACAACAGCAAATTCGCGCAAAATATTGCCCACAATACCCGGCAAAAGCGCCAGTGGCACAAACACCACCACATCCACCATCGTAATCGAAAGCGCGGCAAAGCCGATTTCGTTTCGCCCGTCGAGTGAGGCTTTGCGCTTGTCTTTGCCCATTTCGAGGTGGCGATAGATATTCTCCAAAACCACAATCGAGTCGTCCACAAGAATACCGATCACCAGCGACATAGCTAAAAGCGTCATCAAGTTCAACGAAAACCCAAATGCCCACATTCCCGCAACCGTGGAAATAAGCGATGTTGGGATGGCAACCATGACAATAAGCGAGGAACGAAGCGAGTGCAAGAAGAGCATCATTACAAATGCCACCAACACAACGGCTATAAGCAAATCGTGTTTCACTGCGTCCGCCGCATCAATCGTGAAGAGCGAGCCGTCTTGAGAAATGGTAAACTTGAGGTTTTTTGCGGCAAAATCTTTTTCGATGCTGGTGATTTCCTTGCGTACAAGTTTGCTCACTTCGACCGAGTTTGCATCGGATTGTTTGTTCACCAGCAAACCAACAGACGTAGTGCCGCTTACACGGCTAATGCTCACGGATTCTTTCGCGCCGTCCTGCACTTCGGCAATGTCCACAAGGCGAATTTCACCGCCAGTGCGGGTGCGGGAAAGAACGATATTTTTGATTTCCTCCAGCGAGGTAAATTTCCCTGCAAGGCGCACCACGTATTGTGTTTCCGATCCTTTGACCTTGCCCGTTGGGAAGTCGAGGTTGGAAGCCTTGATAATGCCAGCAACTTGAGGAATCGAAAGCCCAAACGACTTGACTTTATCAGCATTCAGGTTGATTTTTATCTGACGCTCTTCGCCACCAACGGGCGTGATTTGTGCCACACCGGAGAGCTTCGAGAAGCGTGGTAAAAGCTGGTCTTTGATGAATTGGTAAAACTCACGGTTTGGCATATTGGACGTAACACCCATGCGAATCACGGGAATCTCGTCCAGTGCAACACGAGCCACAATGGGGGTGCGGGCATCTTTGGGCAAAAAGTTTGAGACTTGGCTCACCTTGCGCTGCGCTTCTTGGAGCGAAAAATCAAGGTTTGCCGATTGCGCAAGTTCGATGATAACGGAGGAACGCCCCTCGCTTGATGTGGAGCGGATTGTGGATACTTTATCCATACCAGAAACCGCGTCCTCAATAATTTTTGAGACGTTCGTTTCGACTTCCGTCGGGCTTGCACCCGGATAAATCGTCGTAATCACGACGACAGGTGGGCTGATTTTCGGCAAAAGATCGTATTTGAGCTGGATGTAGCCCATAATACCCAAAACGCCGAATATCGAAAAAAATACCACGACAAGCGTGGGGCGTTTGATAGCGAGTTCTGTCATTGTCATAAGACTTCTTGAGTGTTAAGTTTTGAGTGTTGAGTGTTAAGTTTTCCAGTAGCGGTTTTAACGATTGCTGTAATGATGCGGATGATTTCTTGTATTTCGTTGAGATAAGATGTAAAATCGTGTGAGACAATTTGTGATGCCTGAAGTAGGCGAAGCCAATAACGTGTTTCTCGTGCTTCTTTTGAGGCAATAGACATTTTGGAGATAAAATCTTTCAGGCTTTGTGCCGCTTGCGCTTCGCTGACATTTGCACCAATACTTGTGCCACTCCGAAGGAGTTGTTTGGAGAGTACAAATTCTTTATGCTGTTGCAAATGCGAATACAACTTCACGATGCTCAAGGCAAACTCAAAACTCTTCTCTTCGATAACTTTCGCCATTGTATTTTTCTCCTTAGATAAGGCTTGGAAGATAAATGATAAACTTCGCGCTCGGAAGCGTCATTTGTAAGACTTCTCCGCTTACCTCATCATTTATGCTCTAATATTGTCCTCACTCAACACTTAACACTCAAAACTCAACACTTCGTCATCGAACCACCGCCACGCTTGCGCCATCTTTCAAGTTATTCTGCCCATTGACAACAATACTTTCACCGTCTTTTAAGCCCTGAACAATCGCCAGTTTGCCATCAGCTTCCGCACCAACACTGACCGTGCGCAAACGAGCCGTAGAGCCGTTTTCCACAACGTACACGTGGGCATCTTTCACGCTGCCGACCAGTGCTTCGCGGGGAATTGCTAAGAATTTATCGCGTTTGACGGAAATAAACGTCGCACGGGCAAACATTCCTGCGCGGAGCGGGTTAGTCTTACTATTTGCCAATGCAATTTCGACAGGATAGGTATGCGCTTC
>JAAFHM010000638.1 GCA_013298375.1 Ignavibacteria bacterium
CGCAGTGAGGTACGCCACAATCATCACTACGATAAGCTGAAGGCTCACAACACGAGAAAACAAGCCAATGAGAAGCAGCAAACCTCCCAGGCACTCAATCGTGCCAGCCATAGCCGCGTTCACGGCAGGAAGCGGGATATTCAGGCTCGTGAAAAACTCGACGGTGCGATCGAAGTTTATCAATTTCCCTTTGCCTGTTTGGAAAAATTGCCAGCCCCAATAGACCCGTATAGCAAACAGGAACACATCTTGACCATAATTCAGTAGCCCGACAAAACGGCAGTACAAAGTGTCCATTGTGCGAAAAAACGAGGAAGAGAAGAACGAAGTTAAAAACATAGCTACAAAGAAAAAGGTGTTAAATATGGTTAGTAACGACCAAAGAATTTCATGTTTTGAAAAAGGGTATCCGCCCGAATGCTGATAAACACTCAGTTGGAATGATTTGTTGTTGGCGGAAAAACAATCGTTATCGCGCAGAAAATTGGATACATTCCCCAATCAAACGCACTACGGCTGTGTTGCTATGAGACCCGAATATCGGCAAATATGCCTATTGTCATCCATTCTTGAAAACGAGTGGTAATGCGGGGCAGAAGCTCTTCCAACTCGTTATTTTCATTTATGATGCGCTGCTGAATAGCAGCGAAAGCCTCTCCAAGAGGTGTACCTTGTGTGAGTAGCTGGAGAAGATGATACTCTTCCGCATTAAGAGCAAAATGCTTGGTGCGAAATTCGGAGCGGTGAATATAGACGTAATTTGAGCGCAACTCAATGAGTGGAAAATCAGAGGTTTCTTCCTCGAAAGCGCATAAATACTCGTGTACAGGGTAGGCGAACTGGTGAAGCGCAAAGGCATCAACTGGAGTAAAACGCGCTTCGTTCCACGCATCCGGCGGAATTGCTGCAATTTTTTCGGCAGAAATAGGCGGTGTTTCTTGCGCTTCCATGACATTGCTAATCGCCAATTCTAATTCCGCAAGTTCGGCGATAAACTCATTATCGGGCAGTAACGACGACCGCACAAAAGCGGGGAAGCGAGTGCCTGTGTCGTTTAGTGTGTAGGAATTAGAAGGGTATTTGGTGAAATATTCTTCCATAACCGCTTCAAATCGAGCTTTTCCCAGAAAATGCAGTACCGAAGGGAAATCAATTTCAAGTGCATCACGCATTCTCAAAAAATACATTCTGCGATAAATGCCAACGCGCTCATATTCATTCAGAGTTTTCGAGGGAAGAATATTTCCTCGTGCGCGTTCATGGCTTATTTCCGCCGTTGCTGCTTCAGAGTTCCACGCTTCGCTATCATTGCCAAAATTTGTGACAACGGCAACCATCCAGCGCTGAAATTCGTCCAGATGCAAGGTTTCATGCGGTATTTGTTGGAATTGCTCAGGCATATTCTTCGGCAAAAGCATGAATAGGTTTTTTTGGAGAATATGACAGCGAAACACTAGGAATATCGCGGTATTCACGTGCTTTCAGTGCTTCGGCATGAACAACCTCAAACGGTGGAATATCCTCATCCCATTCCAAAAGCGTTGCCCGTCCGCCAGAACGAGAATATGCGTAGCGATACAACTCCCAGACCCCATCAACAACATGGTCGCTATGGGTGTCAATGATATGCGTTCCTTTGTTGGTGTGACCTGCGAGATGGTATTGGCAAATGCGGTCAGCAGGAATGGCATCAATAAATTCTTTTGCGTCAAATCCGTGATTAAATGCACTCACATAAACGTTATTCACATCCAACAGCAATCCGCAATCGGCATCTTCCGCCATTCGAGCGATAAACTCCCATTCGGTCATCGTGGAAGCTGCAAACTCAACATACGTGGAGACATTTTCCAGCACTACGCGGCGCTCTAAAAAGTCTTGAATCGTGCGAATCCTCGAAACCACGTGCCGGAGCGTTTCTTCGGTGTAGAGAATTGGGAGCAAATCGTGGGTATTGCGCCCATTTACGCCTGTCCAGCAGATATGGTCGCTCACCCAAGGCGTATTCATGCGGTCTGCAAGGCGCTTTAATCGCTCAAGATAGGTGGAATTAAGCGGGTCGGTGCTGCCAATCGAAAGCGAAACGCCGTGCGTAACAATCGGATAACGCTCACGAATTTTTTCCAGCGCATGAACCGCATAACCACCACCAGTAAGGTAGTTCTCCGAAATTACTTCAAACCAATCTACGGGCGGGAAATGCTCCAAAATATGGTCGTAATGCACAGAGCGCAGCCCAACACCAAATCCTAAATCAGGGAGATTCCAACGATTTGCCAGCATACTATTTTTAGATAAGCAGTTGAAAAATATCTATATCCAAGCAGTCATCAAAAAACGATCATTGTCAACAAAACCAAATTTTTCATAGAGTTTTTGAGCGTGAACATTTTCTTTATCCACTTCGAGATGAATAGCTTTTGCATTGTAGAGCGCACTCTGCTTTTTGATAAATTCCATTGCAAGCCGTCCAATGCCTTGATTTCTGAAGCCTTCTGTGATAAAGAGTTCGTCCAAAAACACATCGTTTCCAGCAAACTCCAAACTGAATCCAACCGTCAAAACGCAATGACCAATACAAGCCCCATCCAATTCCAAGAGCCAAATTCCTCCAAATTGCGGAGAAGCAAGGAGCTTCAAAGCGGCTTCAGAAGAGATTTTGAGGCGATAGGGGTGTTCACGAAGATACTCCTCGTCTTTGCCAAACTCGTGGAGTTGTCTCGAAAAACCAAGGAGCGTTTCAAGGTAACTGATTTGAAATGGCGTGAAAACTAGGTTGGTCATACTACAACACGAAAAAAATTGCGAAGAACAGAACATCAAAGAAAACCAAAAT
>JAAFHM010000266.1 GCA_013298375.1 Ignavibacteria bacterium
GGGTATGCTGCTTAACCAAACACCCGAAAATGCGGACAATATCGCCTCGCCAAAAAGCAATCCGATGAACTCGAACACGCAGAGCCGCGATGCGAACAGCCCCTTTCTCACACCTGCTCCGGCGGGCAAATCTACGCCCAATGCGCTTGGAGGCGAGTTTGGCAAAAATGGTGGAAAAGTGATGCCTATGCCGACACCGATCGAGGACGAGCGCCGCAGCCCTGCGTCGCCCAATGAGACAAGCGTTCCGAATACTCGCCCGACAAAACAAGCCGAGCAGCCAATACGCATCGAAGCGCCTTCTGGCAAGGTGAATCCGTATGCTATCCCGCGTAAAACCGAGGCAATACCACCACCGCAAGAACAAGAACGCGGACAAAAAAGCACAGGCACTTGGCAACAAAACGACGAGCCGCGCCAACGCGATGAACAGCGCCTGCGCGATGAACAACAACGCGAGGCGCAACGCCAACAAGAACAACTTCGGTTGCAAAAACAGCGGGAAGAGCAGCAGGAGCGCGATGCACAACAGCAACGCGAAGAACAGCGTCAGCGCGAAGAACAGCAACGCAGAGAACAGCGCTTGCAAAAACAACGTGAAGAAGAGCAGCAACGCGAGGAGCAGAGCCGCCAAGAGCAAACACGCTATCAAAAACAATCCGAAGAACAACAACGCCAACGTGAGGAACAGCGCCAGCGCGAAGAGCAACGCAAAGAAGAGCAGCAGCGTCAACGCGAGGAGCAACGCCAGCGCGAGGAACAACAACGCAAAGAAGAACAGCAACGCCAACGCGAGGAGCAGCGCCAGCGCGAAGAGCAACAGCGCAAAGAGGAGCAGCAACGTCAACGTGAAGAGCAGCGCCAGCGCGAGGAACAACAACGCAAAGAAGATCACCAGCGCGAGGAGCAACGTCGTCAAGATAACCAACGAAAAAGCGTTCCTCAAAGCATACCGAAAACTGAAGGCGAAAAAGGACCTCCGCCGCCTCATGCGTTTGGTTCATAATTCATAGCTGGTCAGGTATTGGGCGAGGGTCTGCCTTCGTAGGTAGGCTCTCGCTCAAAGTAGATCATTCTCGTCTTTTAGGCATGACGGAATACTGTCTTCGGAATCTCACTCCCAAATACGATCCACACTATACTCATCAAATGCCGCATCACTGCTGATGATGGGAATATTTTCTGTTATTGCCTGAGCAATGATTATTCTGTCGAAGGGGTCACGGTGGTGATGGGGAAGAGTAGCGAGAGTGGCGAGGTGCTTGGGTTCAATGGGAAGGAGCGAAATAATATGACTATGGTGGTCAAGAATTTCTTGCACAGAGTAGCGAAGAGCTAATTTTCCTAGCGACGATTTTATGGTCATTTCCCATAGGCTGGCAATGCTGAGAATCAACTCCAGTGCCTGAATTGCCAGTTGTGCTTTCGGTGTCAGCAATTCAGGTGATTGAATCATGCGAATAAACGCATTCGTGTCTAAAAGGACAGGCTTAATGGTCATCAAATATATTCCTCAAATCCTTCGGGAATTGCATCGAAATCAGGGGCTATAAACAAGACAGCATCGGGCATCAAGCCCATTTTCTGGGCAGGTTTCTGTAATACGTCCGATGATTCTTGTTTGGGGGAACGTGCCTGGCTGGTGATCACCATGAGCGTACGCGAAATGAGCGCGTCAAGCGAGATACCTTCGGAGGCGGCATAATTACTTGCGCGTTCCAAAATATGCGGCGGTATATCAAGTGTAACAGACATTGTGTATTCCTTCAAGTGTGAAGAAAACAGAAGATTGTGAATATTCCTCCTCAATATACAATATTATTTTTTCATCACCCTGCGCAAACGATTACTCTCCAATAGCAGTTCCTATGCGGCTTCAGCGAGTTGTTACGCTTTCTCGGACACGCCGAGCGCCCAATACGCGTACACGGAGGGCACTCCACGTGCGTCTGGTTGGTGACGCCATTCCCTGTGCCGAGTGTTCTCACTTCGCAAAACCGACAAGAATATTTGATGAAAAGTCGGTTATTGCGTAATTTGCCACAAAAGACGTTGTAATGCGCCTTTTGTGGCTTTTTTCTGGGATTTTTTTGCTCGAACACCCAAATCATATCATTTTCTACCATCGTAATTATGGCAAAAACACTCGGTAAATCCGGCAAAACCAAACGTTCAAAATCTCTGCCATTTTATCAAAATCCTCGATTTCATGCGCTATTTGTGGCTCTTGTTGCACTCGTAATGTACGGGCAGACGCTTCGTTTTGATTTCGTTATGGACGATAAAATGGTCATTACTGACCACAAGACCGTACAACAAGGCTTCGCTGGCATTCCGACACTTGTCACACAAGATTCTTTTGCGGGGTTTGATGAAAACTACGACCGCGCTGGGCAGCGAAAAACCTATCGCCCCGTGTCGTTTATTTCTTTTGCTATCGAAAAACAGCTTTTTGGCAACAATACCATTCTTGCGCACGGCATAAATATTGCCCTTTACGCTCTGACACTGCTTGTTCTTCTCGCCTTGCTTCGTGCTGTGTTCGTTGGGGAAGATGCGCCTCACCCGCCGTTTCGGGTGTACAATTTTCCGCCGCTTTTCCCGATTGCCGTTACGCTGCTTTTCGCCGTTCATCCAATACATATTGCGGTTGTGACCAATATCAAAAGCCGCGATGAAATCTTCGCGTTGCTGTTTATGTTATTGTCATTGCGATTTTTGTTGCAGTACATTCGCTTGGGAACCTTACAAAACCTTGCCGTGAGCCTTGTTTTTTTTGCATTGGCGCTCCTTTCTAAAGAAAGTGCTGTGCTGATGCTTCCTGTCGTGTATGGTTTTGTCTATACCGTTACAAGCCTTGACGTGAAGAGGTTTGTAAGAATTTGTGCGCCATTTTTTGTAGTGACGGCGCTGTTTTTAGCAGTATGGTTCGGGTTGGTTGGGCGCGTAGAAGAGGGTTTGTATGCTTATAAACTCCATAATCCTTTTGTCGGTGCGTCCTTTGCAGAGCGCATTGCGACTGGCATGATGACGTTAGGGCTGTATTGCTTGAAGGCAATTTTTCCCATCACGCTTTCCGAAGGATACACCTACAATGCACTGCCAGTGGTGTCGTGGATGGATGCAAGAGTGATTGCGAGTTTTCTGGCAACGGCTTCATTGCTGGTTTTCGGAGCAATACGCTTTTTGCGACGAGACGTTATCGGCTTCTCTATTCTTGCTTTTTTTGCTGGTCTGGCGATAGCGTCAAATCTGGTCGTTTATGCCGGAAGTATGTTTGGCGACCGCTTCCTTTATACGCCCAGTCTTTTTGCGGTATTGGGCTTCGTATGGTTGCTTTTTGAGGCGTTTGGTGCAATGAAAAATGGCGGTAAAAACTTCCGTTTTGCGCCTGTTATGGGAATTATTTTGGTGGTGGCAATGTTATATGCTGTGCGAGGTTTTATGCGCCTTCCCGATTGGAAAACGGATTATGCCCTTCTTCAGTCAGACCACCGCGCTACGCCGGAAAGTATGATGACTGCTCGCAACTATGCTTCCCAGCTTATTCTTCGCGCTGGAAACACGGAAAACGATACCGAGCGCGGCATACTCCTCGACGAAGCCGATGTCGTATTGGCACGGGCTTTGGCAACGGATTCGACTGCCGACCCCGCCGTCTATGATCTTCAATCGCTTTCGGCATTGCAGCGTGGTGACTTTACACGGGCGATTGCTCTGGAGAATCGGGCATTGGCGCTGGATTCCGCAACGCGCTTGGCGATTCATCGCAAGCCGATTTTTAAGCGTAATTTAGCCTCGGCGTTTGTTTCGCGGAGCGCAAAGAGCATTAACGAAGAGCGTTTTGCCGAAGCCGTTGATGACCTAAAAACTGCATTGCAGCTTAATCCCAACAATGAAAACGCCTACATCAATCTTGGAATGATTTTCGGACGGCAAAAAGAGTACAAAAAGGCGCTTGGCGCTTTCCAAGCCGCATACAAAGTGAATCCCGGCTCAAAAGTCGCCCAACAATATATTTTTCATATCCAGCAAGCGCTCGCAGAGGAAGAGGCAGAAAAACCGCGTACTCCCTGAGAATTTGACCACCACAGCACATCAATTTTTCTATTTTTTCATCTCAATTCTTGAATACTATGAACAAGCAAGTTTTGGAAGGTTTGAACAAGCAACTCAATATGGAGTTTGCTTCGGCGTATGTCTATTTGGCAATGTCGTCGTACTTTGAAAGCATAGATTTGGAGGGCTTTTCCGATTGGTTCAAGGTTAAAGCGCATGAAGAAATGTTCCATGCCATGAAAATTTATGATTATATCGGCGATCGGCGTGGGAAACGTGATTTGAGCGCTATCGGGCTGCCCGTCAAGACGTGGAAATCTCCTGCTGCTGCGGCTGAGGACGCGTACAAGCACGAATGTAAGGTTTCTGCGTCCATTCACAACGTCATTGATATTGCGCGTCAGCACAAAGACCATTCGACCGAAGCCTTTTTGCATTGGTTTGTCATTGAGCAAATCGAAGAAGAAGCGGAAGCCGACCGTATTTTGCAAAAAGTGAAAATGGTTGCAGAAAACCCCGGCGGTATGTTCATGTTGGACAATTACATGGCTGAACGTGCGAAGGTAGATGCCGCAAAAGTTGGCACAGAGTCTGGCGGCGAGGAAGAATAATGCTCGACATTATTCCGTGTAACCCGCTCTACACCGAAGAAGGCGTAGAGCGGGAATACGCAATGGTTCTTCGCAGTCAATAGCTAATCTCAATTCTCAACTTTCCTCGTTTTTCTCCCCAAAAGTCTCATGAACACACGCAACAAAGGTATTATTCTCGCAGGAGGAAGCGGAACGCGCCTCTATCCGCTCACATCGCTTTTTAGCAAACAACTTCAACCGATTTATGACAAGCCGATGATTTATTATCCGCTTGCAACGCTGATGTTAGCTGGTATTCGGGATGTTCTGATTATTTCCACACCCATTGACACGCCCAATTTCGAGCGGCTTTTGGGCGATGGAAAACAGTGGGGCGTGAATATCCAATACAAGGTACAACCAGAGCCGAAGGGCATTGCTCAGGCATTTATTTATGGGCGAGAGTTTATCGGCAACGACCAGGTATGCCTGATATTAGGTGATAATCTTTTTTATGGGAAACTCAATTTTTTGCGTCAAGCACTTACTGCCAACGTCGGCGGCACAATTTTTGGTTATCCGGTCAATGATCCGGAGCGCTATGGAGTTGTCGAATTTGGCGCAGATAAGCGGGTTTTGAGCATTGAGGAAAAACCGAAAAAACCGAAGTCGAATTATGCCGTACCGGGGCTGTACGTCTATTCATCGGATGTTTGCGATATTGCCGCCAATCTTGAGCCAAGCCCACGCGGAGAACTTGAAATCACGGACATCAACAACACGTATTTGCGGCAAGACCGTCTGCACGTCGAGGTAATGGGGCGCGGACTGGCGTGGTTAGACACCGGCACACCAAAAAGCCTTTTGGAAGCAAGTATGTTTATTCATACGATTGAAGAGCGACAGGGCTATAAAATCGCGTGTTTGGAGGAGATTGCTTTGCAGCAGGGCTTTCTTACGCCTGAAGAATGGCTGCAAACCATCCAACGCCTTCCCAAAAGTCCATATAAAGATTATTGCTTGCGTATTTTTGAAGAGTTTCGCGGGCAGCATTTGTGATGTAATCTGCTTCCACTTGCAGATTCGCCAGCGCTTTTCAGGGTCTCCTTACCTGAAGTTACGGAGGAGTTTTTCGACTTTCCCCAGTATAAGTTTCAGTTGTTTTTTGTGGGACTCCAAAAAATGTTGTTTGCCAACCAAACGTTTGGTAAATTTGTGTAACATTAAAAAATACACTATGCCTCTTCAAAAAATAACCCGTGAAGAAATTGTCAGCAAATGTGTCGAACGCTTTCGGACGCATGGCTTTCATCGAACAACCATGAACGATCTTGCCGAAGTTTGTGGCTTGCAGAAAGGTAGTTTTTATCACTATTTCACCTGCAAAGACGAGATTTTGCAGGAAGGCTTGGTGCAGACACGCGATTATTTTGCCGAAAAAATTTTCACGATAGGATATGACAACGCCGTTACGCCTGAGAAGCGCATGAAACAGATGCTTGAAGAGCATATCGCCATTATGCTGCGTGGCAATGGCGGTTGTCTGATAGCCAATATCACCGCCGAGGCGCTCAATGCTATGCCCGACGTTGCGCCGCTTTTGCGAGAAATAAGCGACCAATGGCACGCCGCCTTGACGCATATTCTCCGTACACGCCGCGACGTGGAAGCAGCACGAAATCTCGCGTGGTGCATTATGCAGGACATCGAAGGCGCGGTAATGCTTTGCCGTTTGTACGATACAACACAATTCGCAACACAAGCAGTAGAGCGCTCTTTAGCCTATTGCTCTGGTTGATTATTTTTTACTATTTTACCGCAACAAATGACACCAGAACAGACAGAATCCGCATCCAATCCCGTTTTGGAGTATTTTCGCTCAATTGTTGGGCAGGGTTTTGAAGACAAAAGCCTTTCTCCATTTGGTAGATGGCTTGCCGGAACGCTGACGGCGGTTGATGTTGGGACACTTGAGGTCGAATTCACGGTACGCCCGGAAATGCTCAATCCTGCGGGAACATTTCACGGTGGCGTTGTTGCCGCGCTGATGGATGATACCATTGGAGTCGCAGTTTTTATCCTCGGCAAGAAAAACTTTTTTACATCTGTGAATCTAGATCGG
>JAAFHM010000252.1 GCA_013298375.1 Ignavibacteria bacterium
CAAGCGCACATCGGCAGAGCCGTTGATACCGGCAAGAATATCAGCAATCATGCGGGCTGCGACAGTTACCGAATCACGATTTTCGCCAAACATCAGCACTTGAATCGGTGCATCGTCCGCCTGCCCAAACAAACCTATGGGCGCGACACGCGCTTTTACGCCCGCGTACTCTTGAGCGAGTTTTTTCATTTTGACCGCAATTTGCTGTGCATCCTGTCCGGGCGCGGTGCGTTGCGCCTTGGGTGTAAGCGAAACGTCTATATATGCGCCGTTCGAGGTGTTTTGCGCGTCGAAGCCGCTTGAGGACGAGCCAACGCTGGTAAACAGTTTGCGGATTTCCGGCATGGCGGCATATTTTTTCTCAATTTCGCGCACGATGCGATTCGTCTCCGCAAGCGGCGTTCCGGGCGGCAAGGTGATAGAAACCGAGAGTTCGCCTTTGTCTGAGGAGGAAATAAATTCCGAGCCGATAAAACCAAGCGCCGGAAGCATAAATGAGCCAATAAGCATCAGAAAAGCGCACACCGCAACAATGATTCTATGCCGAAGCGCCCACGCCAAAACGCGACCATACCACGCAGTAACGGCATCAAATCCGCGTTCAAAGAGCAGTCCAAAGCGCCCCATGAGCGTATTGTTGGTGAGGTGTTCCAAACGGGAAAACCGCGAAGCCAGCATCGGCGTTAGCGTGAAGGACACAAATAGGCTCAAAAGCGTGGAAATAACGACCACCAGCGCAAATTGCCGCATAATGTCGCCAATCAAGCCCGATACCAACGAGAGCGGGAGAAACACAACAACGTCCACGAGCGTAATGGCAAGTGCCGAAAAGCCAATCTCCATGCGCCCTTTCAGCGCTGCGGCGCGTGCTTCCATGCCGTGTTCAAGCTGTTGATAAATACTTTCCAACACCACAATCGAATCATCCACCAAAATCCCCACCACGAGCGACATTGCCAGAAGCGTCATCAAATTGAGCGAAAAATTCAAGACGTACATCGCAATAAACGTGCTGACAAGCGATGCAGGAATCGAAAGCATCACAATCAAGGAATTACGCCATGAGTGGAGGAAAAGCAGCATCACCGCCGCCACGAGCAAGACCGCGATTTGCAAATCGTGAACAACAGCATTGGCGGCTTCGAGCGTAAATTCGGATGCGTCTTGGGCAATAGAAAATGTCATGGCGGGCTGGTCAACACGAAGTTTCTCAATTTCAGCACGGACAAGTTCGCTCACGGCAACGGTATTTGCGTCGCTTTGCTTTTGAATCAGCACCCCGACGGCTTCCGTACCATTGAGCCGCGAAAGCGTTTCCACGTCTTTTGCGCCATCAAAAACTTCCGCAACATCGCCGAGTTTTACAACGCTTGGTGCGGCGGGGGCGTTTGCACCTTGCTGCGGTGGAAGCACCGTCACAACAAGGTTTCGGAGGTCGTCCACATTTTCAAATTTCCCTTGTACTCTTACGCCAAATTGCGCATCGTTATCGTTCACCCGACCAGCCGGAACGTCAAGATTGGCGCGGCGTATGGCTTCGGAGACTTGTGCAATCGAAATATTGTACGCCCGAAGTTTTGCCGCGTTGACGTTTACATTGACTTCGCGCTCTTGTAAGCCAACAAGCGAGACTTGCGACACACCTTTGATTTGCGCCAAGCGCGGTTTTATCTGGTCTTTGAGCAGTTGCGAAAACTCCCGTGCTGGCAGAGCGCTTGTGACCGCCATGCGAATAACGGGAATTGCGTCCAGTTGAAATTTCAGCACCGCAGGACGTTTAGTGCCGGAAGGAAGGTCGGTAATTTCGTTGATTTTGCGCTGAACGTCTTGTGTGGCAAGATTCGCATCGGCGCTTTGTTGAAATTCAACAAACACGGTCGAGACATTCTCGCTGCTCGTCGAAAAGACGCGCTTGAGCTTTTCTGCGCCCGCCACGGCTTCCTCAATCTTCTTCGTCACAGCGTTTTCCACTTCACTCGGATTTGCACCCGGATAAACCGTTATGACGGTGACAAACGGCGAAGACATTTTCGGCAAAAGTTCGTAAGAAAGCTGATTGTAGCTAAAAACGCCGAGAAAAGCCAGCACTAAAAATATGACGACAATCAAAATTGGTCGTTTTATCGAGAGTTCGGTAATAGTCATAACGCGCTTCAAAACAAGGTTTGATAGTAAGGTTTGGTAGTATGGTATTGCAAATTTTTGTATTTTGTTTCCATCATTTTCAGCATCTTCTTTCTCAATTTTCCTGTGAGAATTTCACCATGAAAACGCTTGAAAGCCAACAATCATCGCCCTTTGACGGCAGTACACTTTCCGAGTACGAATTAGAACGAGGTAAACCAATGCCCAGTAAAAATCATGCCTTCATCCAAACAAGATTGGGTTTTGCGCTGTATGAACAATATCGGAAGCAGTTTTCAATACTTTCCGAGGTTTCCATCAAACTCGCAAACGACAAAGCAACGCCGGATATTGCGATATTTCCGTTATTATCCTTCGACTGGAAGCATGATGAAATCACGCTTACCGAGCCGCCTTTGACCACGATTGAGATTCTTTCGCCGACACAAGCCTTATCAATTTTGACCGACAAAGCGGAAGATTATTTCTCTATCGGCGTGAAATCATGCTGGATTGTGCTGCCGCAATTAACCACCATTCTCACGATGCAAGCCAGTGTCAGAACAACCACCTATTTTCAAATCGGAGACACGCTCACCGACCCTGCGACGGGCATCACGATTGATATCAAGAGTGTTTTTGGTCAGTAATTATCATTATTGTTGCCAATCGAATTTTGTATTAATTCAACAAAATCTTGGGGCTTATCAAGAAAACAGCCAATCACGCTCGCCTTGCGTTTAATGCCATAAAGCCCCTCCACTTCATGGGTCGTATTGAGCCTCAGTATCACATTCGGATTGCCAAAGGGCGTAATTTTGAGCATAGATGATTGGTCATCATCACGCTTTTTTGATGCAATTTCAACATTTGCAATGGCATGAAGGGGTATTGTTGCGTTCCACCGTGTTCCAGTACGAATAACGAGATGAGACTGTTCGACAACTATCGGTCGCTTGAGAATGGCAACAAAATCTGCAACTAAAAAGAGAACCGTATAAACGCTCAATGCCGTCAGTATCATTGCGACGACCTCGCTCCAGAAAATTGCAACAAGAATGTGCATACCAACACCTTCAATGACGCACATACTCAGAAAGCCAAATAATAATGCCGTATAACCGGATTTTCGATAGGTAGTAAATGAGCGCCTTGCCTCAGAAATTTCTGGACGAATCTCTTCTTTTCCACCCCAAAAGAACGCATAGCGAATCATTGCTATTTCGCTGGTGAAAATTCGCACAAATACGCTTTCTTTACCTCCAAAAGCCATTACGAAACTTTGGCGTAAATTCTGCAAAAAATCATGGTTTGTTAATCGTAAACGCTTGTACTCGCGTACAATCTGACGAGTTTTAAAGACACCAAAGCCAAGAACGCTCAATTCGACAGCAACTACTCCATATTCAATAAATGCAAGCGAATCGTGGTAAGTTCTTGGAATAAGAATCTTGGTGACAATGAAAGCAGCTACAAACACAGGCACAATCGTTATTGCATCAACTCCTCGAGGGCGCACAATCAAAAGCCAATAGAGCAGAGGTACACCCAAGCAAATATCAAGTGCTATGGCTGTTGAAAATAAGCCTCCATGAAGCGGATATGCTGATGTCTGTGTCACTCCAAATTCAATTCCCAAAAGAATAAGGACACAAGCCGTAAACCAAATAATTGGTGCGCTTTCTTTTTTACCGATACTACTGAATACTTTCATAATTTTCCCTTTGATGATATAGATTTCACACGATTCAATTCTTTGTGAACATTATTGTGCAATCACTTCCCCGCCCGACCGTGCATTATTTTGACCATTCACCACCAAACGTTCTCCACGCTGCAAGCCGCTTACAACCTCAATATTTGTCCCGTTTTCCGCACCTAAAACCACGTTTTTCCTTGTTGCAACGGTCTTTCCATTCACCGTCTCAACGACAAAAACGCTTGGGGATTTAATACTGCCAACAATCGCCAAGCGAGGAATCATCAGCGCTGTACGGGATTCGCGTGTTCTGCGACTCATCGTGGCACTCATTCCGGCTTTGAGCGGATGAGCATTGCTGTTGGGAAGCATAATTTCAATCGGATAGGTATGCACAGCATCGCCTTTAATGCTAATGAACGAGACCGTTCCTGTGAACGTTGCATCAGGATAAACATCGGCTTTGACGTTGACTTTATCCCCCAAGTGCAGCTTTAATACTTCCTGTTCGGGCATATTAGCGCGGAGCTTGACCGAACTGACATCAACAATCGTTGCAATCGGCGTACCGGGCATAATCATCGTTCCAACGCTCACAGGGCGTTCCACAACTGTTCCGGCGATGGGTGCGGTAATTCGGGAATCGTGTAATTGACGCTCGGCGGCGATAAATTGCGCTTTCGCATTTTGTAGCGCTAATTCTGCACCCTCCAGTTCGTTTTCGGAAGCGTTATTTTCTTTGCGTAACTGCAAGAGCCGCTCTGCATCTCGCTTTGCTTTGTCCCAGTTGGCTTTTGCCACAAGATATGCCGAATATTTTAAAACCGTATCAACCTTTGCCAGCGCCGAGCCAGCATTAACGTGGTCTCCCAGCTTTGTAAAGATATTAACAACACGACCTTGCGTTTCTGCAATAACGACAACTTCATTTTGCGCCTGCACCGTGCCATTGACTTCAAGATTTTCCGTAACGGTCTGCTGTTCGATGACTTGTGTTGTCACCGTTGGCACCAGCACAATCGGCTGACTGGCTTTAGCTTCCATTGTTGCTTTGTTTCTCAATAGCAAAAAAGCAATCCCTCCGATGAAGAGGAGCGCAATGACGATATTTCGTGCAATTTTCATGGTATTGGGGTAGTAAAAATGTAACAGTGAGAATGTATTTTCTGGGTAAATGTACGATTTCCTGCTGACAGGGGTATGTCAGGAGATTTCGATGGATGAAAAAAAAGTTTCATCACAACATTACGAAGCCTTTGGGATTCGGGTTACACCGAAAAAACTGAACTGCACAAAAAGACGACTGAAATGCTCGTTTATGATAACCACGATTGCGTGAACAGCGCTCAAAACATCGCTTCTGTTAGGGCAATCGCATGAAAAAAAATCTATGCCGTAGAGACAAGGCACTGCCTTGTCTCTACACGTTGAACGACAAATACTGATGAAATTTGAATGCTGATTTTGTGCGGGTTTGAAATTTTCATGCGATTGCCCTATCGCTTCGGTGAGGAAGTGAAGTGTTTCTCCAAAGAATTTGTATATTTGCCAAGAGACACTTCCGCAATATTTCACCCTGAGTATGCTCCGCCTTACAATCACCATTCTCGCAGTGCTTTGGAGTTTTTTGGTTCTACCTCTGTACTCGCAAACATCGGGAACAATTACCGTGCTGATGCGCGGTATGAAAAGCGATCACGGCGTTATGCGTGTTGCGCTTTATGCCCCTCACGATAATTTCTTGAGTGACAAGCCTTTTCGCGGTGCTTCGACAATGATTCAGCATGGCGAAGCTCAATGTATTTTTGAACACATTCCTTTCGGTGAGTACGCAATTTCAGCGTTTCATGACGAAAACAATAATCAAAAACTTGATATGGGCTTGTTTGGTCCAACCGAACATTACGGGTTTTCCAATGGCGCACGGAGTTTTTTGCCGCCGCCTTTTGAAAAAGCGAAAGTTCATTTTCACGACATCAAAATGACAGCAATTATTGAAATAAAATAACCGACAAACCAATGGCAAAACCACGATTTGAAGCGGCACTAAAGCACATTGCACAAGCAGATCCCATCATGGGGAATGTTATCGAACAAAAGGGAGATTGCAAGCTTACACCCCATAAAGACACATTTTTCGTTCTATGCGATTCGATTATTTCCCAGCAACTTTCCGTGAAAGCCAGCGCAACAATTCTGAAGCGCTTTTGCGCCCTTTTCCCCAAGGACACACCAACGCCGGAACTGGTACTGAAACTGGACGATGACGATATACGCGCAGTTGGCTGCTCCGGCGCAAAGACGCGCTATTTGAAAGATTTGGCAACAAAGTTTTTGGATGGAACGCTTGAGCCGAAAAAATTTAGCAAAATGTCTGATGAAGACTTGATTGCAACACTCACGCAGGTCAAAGGAATTGGTCGTTGGACGGCAGAAATGTACCTCATTTTTTCGCTTAATCGGCTCGATGTCATGGCGGTGGATGACTTGGGCTTGCGCAAAGCAATGATGCTCCTTTATGAATTACCCGAAATGCCGAAAGCCAAGGAAATGCTGGCGATTGCGGAAAAATGGCGACCATACAGAAGCATTGCCTCGTGGTATTTGTGGCGGGTATTGGATAACATGTAAATCACAAAAAAACGCCCTACACTGTGGAAAGTATAGGACGTCGAATGCAAGAAAAAACGAATGACTGACCGAAGATTAGCGCTTTTTGCCCTTCACCGGAGGCGGCGTGTAGGCAAAGGGAATGCTAGTCTCAAAGGACGCTTGTTTGCTTGGTGTGCCGTTGAGAGTGTTTCGCATACCCGCATAAATACTGAATTTGATATTGGCGCTCATTTCTTTCGGCTGTTTTTCCAGAACACTCCGAACCTTGAAAACTGCCGAGTACAAGCCATTTCCAAGGTCTTTTAGGTCTGAACTGATAAGTTCCACATCGGCAGTATTTTCCAATGCAGCCCCGATGATACTCACATTTTCAAGGTTTTCCGCCGTGCCGTATTTATTGCCAACGTCCACAACCGATGGGCTGACTTGAATGCCGCTTATCTGCACGCGAAGCTCGCGCCAATCGCCATCCATGCCCGTTACTGCTACTTTCATCATATCAATATCTGGTTCGCGCTGTTTGACGGGTTGTTCCAATTTTGGCAAAATTTCAACTTCCTCACCCGTGAAGGGCGAAATCCACGTAAGCCGCACCCACGCTG
>JAAFHM010000315.1 GCA_013298375.1 Ignavibacteria bacterium
TATGGGATTGTGCAAGGTGAGTTGTGACGGGAGAATGTTCTTCAGAATTTTCACATTTTGAAAATATTTGGCAAAAGTGCTGAAAAAGCGTACCTTTGTTGCTAAACTTTTTTCTCTGAAAGCAGCTATGAACGTTACGTTTTACACCCTCGGTTGCAAACTCAACTATGCCGAAACCTCGCAATTACAAAGCCTCTTTGAACGCGACGGTCACACGGTCGTTCCCTTCGGGCAGCCTACCGATGCGGTGATAATCAATACTTGCACTGTTACCGAAAATGCCGATAAAGAATGTCGGCAGATTATTCGCCGTGCGCTGCGGGTTTCGCCGTCGGCATTTGTGGGCGTTACGGGCTGTTATGCGCAGTTGCAACCCGAAGAAATTGCCTCCATCGAAGGCGTTGATGCGGTCTTTGGGGCAAAAGAGAAATTTCAGATAACGAATCTTATTCGCAATTTCCGCAAGCTGGATACGCCGCACTGCTTTGTCGGCGACCTTGACGGCTCATTAGAATTTGTCGAAGCGCAGTCAAGCGAGACGGACAGCCGGACACGAGCATTTTTGAAACTCCAAGACGGCTGCAATTACAAATGTAGTTTTTGCACAATTCCTTTGGCACGTGGAAAAAGCCGCGCAATGGATTTCCATTTGATACCGCAGAAAATACGCGCTTTGGAAGCAAGCGGCTATCACGAAGTAGTGCTGTCGGGTATCAATCTTGGCGATTACGAAGCCGCAACGGGCGAAACATTTACCGATGTTGTGCGTCAAATTGAGGAAATGCAGCCCCGTTTGCGTGTCCGAATTTCTTCGATTGAGCCAAACTTACTGACACGGGAAATTATTGAAATCGTCGCACAGTCAAGCGTTTTTTGCCCATCATTCCACATCCCGCTACAAAGCGGTTCGTCGGATGTCTTGCGCCAGATGCGCCGCCGCTACAAAGCGGAGTATTATCGTGATTTGATTGCGACAGTTCGAGATTTCATGCCGTCTGCGGGTATTGGTGCGGATGTTATTGTGGGATTTCCAACAGAGACCGATGCGCATTTTGAAGAAACATTTGAATTTTTGCATCAACTTCCCGTTTCGTATCTCCACGTCTTTAGCTATTCCGAACGAGAAAACACGCCTGCTGCGGAGTTTTCTGCGCTGAATGGTGGCGTTTCGATGCAAAAACGCGCCGAGCGCTCCAAACGCTTGCGCACACTTTCGGCAAAAAAGAAATTCGCGTTTTATCAGTCGGAATGCGGTACCGAGCGCACCGTTATTCCCGAGCAGCGCAGCGCCGAAACAGGCTTATGGACAGGCTGGACGGAAAATTATGTCCGAGCGGAATTTGCAGGTGCTGCAAGCCTCGTACAAGCCCCCATGCGGGTCAGACTCAAAGAAACCGATGGAGAAACAGTTGTAAGTGAAATGCTGCACGGCGCATCACGCTTTGATGCGAGTGCAATTTCGTATATTCCGATTATGGTATGATTTCCACAGCAACAAGCATATAAGCGGGTTGCAGGTGGAATAGATGAGAAAAACACATTATTTGTTGCGAATTTCTATTCGCACACCACTGTTCAAAGTATGTATGACTAACCAAGCAAATGGCTACGTGGTAGCCGTCGTCGGCGCAACAGGGCTTGTCGGACGGACAATGCTCCAAGTTCTTGAAGAGCGTAATTTTCCCGTTCAATCGCTTAAACTTCTTGCATCGAAGCGCTCTGCGGGTTCAACGCTGACATTTAAGGGGCAAGATTATACCGTTGAAGAACTGACGCATGATTCATTTAAGGGCGTTGATATTGCGATATTTTCCGCCGGCGGCTCGACAAGCAAAGAGTTTGCGCCTTCGGCAGCAAAAGCGGGCTGTGTTGCGATTGACAACAGTAGCGCGTGGCGTATGCACAATCACGTTCCGCTTGTTGTGCCGGAAGTCAATAGCCATGCACTTCAGGGGCATCATGGTATTATTGCGAATCCAAATTGTTCGACGATTCAACTTGTCGTCGCTTTAGAGCCGCTTCATAATAGCTTTGGACTCAAGCGCGTAGTTGTTTCGACGTATCAATCCCCAAGTGGCGCGGGTAAGCAAGGCGTGGAAACGCTCCATAATGAACTTGCCGGAAAGCCCGTACAATCAACGTTTTCTGCGCCAATCGCCTTCAATACGGTGTTTCACACCATCAAAGAGCAGTTCGGTTTTTCGGAAGAAGAAACAAAGATGTTGAATGAAATTCGCAAAATTATGGAACTTCCCGCACTGCGCCTTGCCGTAACGTGTGTGCGTGTTCCAACGCTAGGCGGACACGCAGAATCGGTGAATATAGAAACCGAAAAAGCGATTTCGCCCGAAGCAATGACGGCTGTTTTGAAAACCGCTCCGGGCATTATTATTACCGACGAACCCCATAACGCCGTTTATCCGACACCGCGCATGAGCGATGGACGCGATGAAGTCTTTGTCGGTCGCATCCGCAAAGATGATTCCGTCGAACACGGGGCGTATATGTGGGTCGTATCGGACAATATCCGTAAAGGCGCAGCCACCAATGCGGTGCAGATAGCGGAAGTCCTTGTTGAGAAAGGCTGGGTTGGCGTAACACCGCTTGCTGCCGGAGAAGCATTCTAAGTTTTCGTTATGCAATGAAAAAAGTTTGTTATTAGTCTTGCTTTGTGTATTTTCACAGACTGAAAATAACGTTACAACCAGACACAATTATCTTCTTCGTCTCATATTTTACCAATCAGGAGAATCCTTCAATGTCGCAGAAATTGCTTACCTTTCGCCCCGGCGAGGTTATTATTCGTGAAGGTGAACGCGGAAAAGGGTATTATATCCTTGAGTCCGGTACTATTAGCCTCAGCAAGCAAGGCGTAAAAATCTCCGAACTTGCTGGTTCTGGAACAATTTTTGGCGAAATGAGTGATATTCTCGATGAGCCGCGCACCTGTACCGCAACGGCTGAGTCAGCAGCGCAAGTAGCATATTACCCATATAGCCTAGATGAAATCATTCGTCAGCATCCTGATATTGCCAAGCAACTCGTTATCGCGCTTGCCGAACGCATCTCCACAACAACCGATGCACTCACGCAAGGCAAACTCGCGTTTCTTGAGCTAACACGTAAATAAAATGTTCTATTTTTTTTCATGCCCAAGTAGGAGTTCTTCAAATGAGTAAAACCATTTCCTTCAAGCCGGGCGATATCGTCATGCGCGAAGGTGATCGCGGTGGCGACGGATTTTATATTTTA
Source organism: Ignavibacteria bacterium (assembly GCA_013298375.1). Classification (GTDB taxonomy): domain Bacteria; phylum Bacteroidota; class Ignavibacteria; order Kapaibacteriales; family UBA4661; genus PH2015. The sequence continues at coordinate 3,253 of JAAFHM010000315.1, forward strand.
GAATCTGGTAGTTTTGAGGTCATCAAGCAAGGCGTAAAAATCCGCGAAGTGATTATCGCAGGAACAATTTTTGGCGAAATGTCCGATATTTTGGGACAAGCACGCTCCTGTACGATTGTTGCGAAAACGCCCTGCACCGTGACGCACATCACTCAGGGCTTAGATGAGGTCATTCGTGCCTATCCCGATACCGCAAAAGAGCTTATTACCTCGCTTGCGCGTCGCCTTTCCAGCACGACGAATCAGTTTACCCAAACGCAGTTTCTTATTTGGAAACATAGCCAAGATTGATTGCACTGTACGAAGTTTTGTAGAAACGCCCGCGATATAATTCGTTGGGCGTTTTTTGGTTCTCCCTAATTTTTGTTGGAAAGCGCCTCAATTCTTTAGAGTGGAGTTTTCTATGAATACGTTGCCATATTCTCCTCATGTCCTTGGCTCACCATTAAGCCCGGAATCCTGTGCTGTTCGTATTATCATCCCAACATTTCGCTCCAAAGCGGTTCTCGCTTCTTGTTTGAAAGCAATCCCGCAGGCGCTATATCCTCATCCATTATCGAATGTGGAAATTGTTGTTGTGAATAACGGTCAAAGCCCTCATTTGCTCGAATTACTTGATACCCTGCGCACGACCGCTCTTCAGAGTATCAAACTCACGATGCTTATTGCCGATAGCGTTCAAAGTGCTGCGTTTGCCCGTAACGCCGGGGCTGAGAATTTTCAAGATGGTATAATCATTTTCCTCGATGATGATGTACTATGTGAACCACACGCCCTGCAACTTCTTATTGCGCCAATTCTTGAGGGAAGAAGCGATGCGGCGGTTGGGAACTATTCCTCCGACGTGCATGGTTTGCGATTTCCGCAAAAATTCAAGCAGTTGTATATTCATCATGTGTACTCACGTTTCCAAGGCTGCATTGCTGAGTTTTGGACAGCAATCGGCGCTGTTCGTGCCGATGTCTTTCACCAAGCCCATGGTTTTGATATTCAGCACAAAGGTGCTTGTGGTGAGGATTTAGATTTTGGTTTGCGAATAACCAACAAAGGTCATACAATCTGGATGCAAAATGATGCGCGGGGTCGCCATCTCCATGAGTTTACGCTTCTGGGAATTATCCGCAATGATTACCGTAAAGGCATTATCGCTGTTTATGAAAGCCTGATGAATGATGTTCCTTTCACAAGCAATCGCCACGCCTCTCCCAAAGCGCGTTTAGGAGTAATGACTGCCTCTGCGTTTGTTGCTACAATCCCCGTGATGGCTTTTCACATTTGGCTCGGACTCACATTGCTTGCCCTTTGCGGCACAGCATGGGCGGTGTCTCGAAGAGATTTGCTTCGTCTCTATCATCATGCAGAAGGGGTTGTTTTCGTTTTGCAAGCTGCCTGCCTTATGTTTGCGTTAGATGTGCTGCGTGCAATATGTATTCCCGTTGCGGTTCTCCGATGGCGTATAGCGATTTACCAACGATATAGCGAACAATATCATAGAAGCCAGCAGATGACATTTTCTTCGTCCCCGCATTAAAACACGTGAATAGATAGTGATATTTTACAATTCTTTCCACTCACATTATCAACGAGAAATTACCATGGCACAACTTGGACAACGAATCATGCACGGTATGAGTACCGGCAAAAAACTCTTCGCTCCCGGCTCACAGAAGCCTGTGTATCTCCTGAATTTTGTTACAAATCGCTGTAATGCTGCTTGCGATCATTGTTTTTACTGGGAAGAATTAAACACAAATGTTCGTGCAGAACTCACCGTAGCAGAGCATGAGCGTGCCGCACGGTCTTTGGGGTCAATGCTCCAAGTTACCTTCACTGGTGGCAGCCCTGAATTGCGAAAAGATCTGCCCGATCTCGTCTATGAATATCACCGTCATTGCCAGCCAGCCCATATGACGTTTTGTATGCTCGGATATAGTACAGACCTTATTGTGAGCCATGTTACGGCGATGATGGAACGCTGCAATGGACAAAAGATAACGATTGGCATTTCGCTTGATGGTATCGGTGAGGAGCATGATGAATATCGCAAACTACCCGGTCTCTTTGACCGTGTTGTGAAGACAATACACGCCTTGGCTAAGGTGCGAGCAAAATTCCCAAACTTGCGTGTAGCGATAGGAATGACTGTTCACGGCTTAAATCGGCACAAGGTTGAACAAACAGCTTCGTGGGCAAGGCAGAACTTGCCGATTGATATTTTGAAGCCAATCCTGGTGCGTGGCAACCCGCTCAACACGGAAGCACGCAATGAAGACTCTATGGAGGACTGTATCAATACATACGACCGCATTACAGATTTTGACCGACAATGGCTCATTGCAAAAGGGCTGAGTACCTTTACACCAATGGACTACGTGATTAATGCGAAAGAGAATGTACAACGCAATCTTATTAAGCAGATTAGCCAAACAGGGGAATCGCCCGTAACGTGTAGTGGAGCGCGAGAGACCGCAGTCATGTACCCAAGCGGCAATATAGCTGGTTGTGAGATGCGAGATGACGTATTGGGAAATATGAGAAATGTGGATTTTGATTTTGAAAAAATTTGGTTTGGTGACCAAGCAAAGCATTTCCGCGAAA
>JAAFHM010000074.1 GCA_013298375.1 Ignavibacteria bacterium
CAAAGTAGTGCATCGTTCATGCTCCTTTCCTGAAACACAAAAAGCCGCTCCGAATCAGATTCAAAGCGGCTTCCGTGTTCAGCTATGATTTAGAGTTGAGCAAAACGAGCATTCACGAGCGCGTTTGCTTCGGCGAACTCTACCAATTCTTGCACCCGTGCGGGTGTGCTTTCCTTCCACGAAAATTCCACCACATAGTAATCGCCTTCTTTGCCCGTGCGCTTCTCCATGCGCCCTGTGGCGATGCCCTCGCCAACGGAGCGGCGTTTGATGAGAATATCGGCGTACAGCGTGATAAAATTCTCAATCGAAATGCCTTTGAAGAGAATATGCGACAGGGCATTTTCCGCATCCACGAAAAACATTTCCAGCCACGATTGGCGCGGATAGTTGAATAATTCCGCTTCAAATGTGCGGTATGAAATCACTTCCATCGCCATTTCACGCCATTTCATCGTGCTTTCACCGATTTTGAATTGCCCCGCTTTGCAATCAGCGCGGTTTCTTCTTTCAAGCCAGCGAAGGCTTTTGTAACTTTGTAGCAGCGCGAGTTTTTACACCATTCCCCAAAATACTCATGGCTTCTTTATCAGGCTCTATGCCACCCGTAATTATTCCCGAAGAACCGCTTCGCAAATGGGGTGAATTATGGCGAGGAACATTGAATCCACAAACAGGAAAATCAAAACGTCCTGACTGTTTTGATCGTCAGCAGTCCGTTAATTTTGCTGGATTTATTGATGAAGAGGTAGCAAAATCTTTTGCTGCTATGCTTGGCAATATTCCTGTCCGTCATGCAACAAAGGCACGACTTACGCCACTTGAAGCGGATTGTGTCGAAGTTGGTCCAACAAGAATTATTGGCGGTGTGCGTCCACAAAATTTTGATGTTGCTTATCGCCCGGACGGACCGCGTATTGCGTTTGATAGCAAAACCTTAAATGACTTATCAAGCGTTCGCAAAAACTGGCAAAACATGGTGAATGATTTAGCTACTGAAGCGGCAACGGTGCATACTCGTTTCCCATATGCGTTGGTTGCGTTTATGGTTGTCATTCCAGAACCTGCTTTGGCTGCAAAACAACTCAGTGATTTAATTCGTACACTTGAGCGCCTTTCCACACGTAAGGACGTTCTTGACCAAACACACTTAGCAGAAGCGATTGCACTGGTAGTTTGGGATCCCGATACAGGCAAGGTACATGAAACGATACCGCCGATTTCTTCGCCACTGCGAATAGAGCAATTTTCTAACCTTATTTATCCTCACTACCTCAACCGATACAAAGGACTGCCGCCACACGACGAAGTAAGTGATGACGAAGAAAATATTGATGATGAAACGGTATAATTTTCACCATGCCAATCAAGAGATTAGGAATTATGCGTACAATAACAAAACCGACATTTCAAACAAATAAATCTAATACCTCCGAACAAAAACTGCGTGGAGGTTACTATACACCGCTATCGCTTGCTACATATCTAGCTTCATGGGCGATTCGGACAGGGGATGAGAGTATTCTTGAGCCGAGTTGTGGAGATGGTAATTTTATTGAGGCTTTGCTTCAACGCTTCTCAACTATGAGTAAGAGCAGAAAAAAGAGAGCAGCAAAAATTATTGCTATTGAGATTGAAGACCAAGAACTACAAAAAGCACAACACCGTGCAGAGCAATATCCAAATGCAAGTAATCAGCACATAGAATACCAATGGTTGTGCAATGATTTCTTTAGTGCATATAGCGATTTATATCGTCAGGAAGAATTTGATGTTGTTATCGGTAATCCACCATATATTCGATTTCAATATTTGAATGATGCAAGCCGGAATGTTGCTTTTGAACATCTGCGGTATGTCGGGTATAAACCAACAAAATTAGCCAATGCTTGGGTGGCATTTGTGCAGCTTTCTCTTGAACTTGTTAAACACGGTGGGCGCTTGGCAATGGTATTACCCGCAGAATTGCTGCAAGTGAAATACGCTGAGGAGCTTCGAGAACGCTTGACAAAGCAATTTGAGCATATTGTGATGATTGGTTTCAAAAGACTTGTCTTTCCTGAAATTCAACAGGAAGTGGTCTTGCTTTTAGCAGATGGAAAACGTTCCCTTGGAACAGCCACAAGCGATATTCATACATTAGAACTTCAATCCGGTGAGGAATTATTAGCATTGGATGATTTGAATAATGCTATCGCCCATTTGCCTACAAAGCACTCTCGCAAGGGCATGAAGTGGACGAGTTTGTTTTTATCGGAATCGTCATTTGCTGCACTTGACCAAGCAGAACAGCATCCCGAACTTACTCCACTCGGAAAACTTGCAAGCGTTGATGTGGGTATCGTTACTGGGCGCAATAGTTTTTTTGTTGTTCACACCGATAAACGCAAAGAGTTGAATCTTAATGGTCACGCTATAGCTATCCTAGGGCGTACTGGTGCAATTAAATCTATACGATTTAGCCCCGACGATTTCGCTGAGTATCAAACTCAATACCCTTCATACTTGCTTAATTTGAATGGTATTGACCAAGAACATTTTCCAAAGGAATTGCAAGATTATATCGCATTGGGCGAACAGGAAAAAATTCATGAGGGATATAAGTGTAGCATTAGAAAACGTTGGTATGATGTGCCTTCTATTCATGTTCCCGATGCTTTTCTTTATAGACAAATACATAAATTTCCTCTCCTTGTTTTGAATGAAGCGTCTGTTACAGCAACCGATACCATACATCGTGTTCGTATCCAAGAGGGAGTGAATCATAAATTACTAGCTGCATCCTTTTTCAATTCACTTACCCTCGCATGGGCAGAAGTTTGTGGTCGTAGCTATGGCGGAGGGGTATTGGAACTGGAGCCACGCGAAGCCGAAGAAATACCAATTCCCTATAACGAACATCTTGTTCTTGATTATGATAAAATAGATACGCTTCTGCGCAAAAATAAGGAAATGGAAGCACTAGAATATGTAGATTCCATTGTTCTCTATCAATTTTTAGGCTTTGATAAACAGACGATTGCAGCAATTCGTCAAGCATGGATAGAATTACGAGACAGACGTATTACAAGGCGGTAATAATAATTTTATACTTCCCAACTCAAACTGTCGCGCTCGCTCGACACGCCGGAGACGATTGCGCAAAAGTATCAGGAATTGAAAGAAGCGGTTGCGATGGTTTTAGCAAAATTTTGAGGTGGATGTGAATTTTCCTCGCCTCCCTATCTGTTCACTGCCGAGGAGAGCGCGGCGAAGGGCGCGGAGCAGCCGCGCCCGTAGTCCACGTACCGACGAGGCATCATTTCCGTTGCACGCACCTCTACCGCAACTGCCCGATAAAAAAATGAGAAATCTTCGATTTCTCTTGCCAAGTAATTTCATTTTTCTTATTTTGACTAAGAATCAAATTTGAAGTCAAAAATTACTTACACTATCAATCATGAAATCTGACAATGGAATTAAAGCAGAAGAACTCATTTTACAGGCAGCGCGAAAAGTCTTTGTAAAAAAGGGCTTTGATAAAACCAGAATGCAAGATATAGCCGCTGAATCTGGAATAACACAGTCATTGCTGCACTACTATTTTCGATCAAAGGATAAACTTTTTGAGACGGTTTTTGAACAAGAATTCAGCAGTTACCTCTCAACTATGGAATCCATTGTGAATTCTGATTTACCATTACCTCAAAAAATTGAGAACCTCGTTGCAAGGCGACTACAAGATTCTGAAGGCTATCCAGTACTCTCATATTTTGTTCTTTCGGAGATGGCTCGTAATCCGGATCGCATGAAAGATAATGCCCGTCGTGCGATGCCAATAGATAAAAAATTATTTGATGAAATATCAGCACAAGTGGCAGATGGAACTATAGCACCAATAGTGCCAAATGAACTCATGATTAACCTCCTTTCACTTGTTCTTTTTCCAGTGCTTGCACGCCCGATGCTACAAGCTATGATGAATATTAATGATGAGGAATTTGAAGCATTCAATAAACAGCGTGTTCAAACTTTGCCTAAGTTTGTAATGCGAGCATTACAGCCACTGCCGAATGAAGCAAGGTGATACAAGACAAGTGATGAAATTTTGAGCTTTCAACTTTTGAATACTTTTCTCTCAAGGGTAGTTAAAGCTCTTATTTTTGCCCAAAAATTGATTAAAAATCAAATTATTAAACAAACTTAAAAACAAACTTTTTATCAGTAAATACAAAAATTCAAAGCTATGACTACCTTTATCATCCACCAGACCACCCTAACGCTTAGGAAGGATATATTAAAACTGAGGAGGCTATTCAGTCATCTTGTTTGCATTCTTACTCCTATCTGTTGGGCAATTTCGACTCTCATTGCGAATGCACAAACAATCCCGACTTCACCACAACAAGCCCAAAAAATTTCCAGGCGAATGCTCTCACTTGATGACGCTATCAAACTGGGTATGGGAGCAAGCATCCCATTACATACTGCTGCTGCAAAAGTCGAAGAGCAAACTGCCAAACTCGCGGAGGCAAATGCAGATATGTTGCCGTCAGTTTTGTTGAGTGGCTCCTACACTCGTCTGAGCGACATCATAGCCCCGCGTATAGATTTTGGTAGCTCTGCTAATCCTTTTGCAAAACTCACACAGAGTGATATTCAAGGTTTTTCGCCTGATGTGCAGCGTTTACTCAGTACAGTACAAACGCGAAATCAAGCTCCGGTTGGTGGAGAGGGTGCAAGTGGCGGTATCCAATTTCCTGTTTTACTGAACAATTTCGATTTTCGCTTAATTGCCTCATACACTGTATTTAGTGGATTTAGACAGCAAGCAACGAAAGCCATGTCGGAATTTTATGCTGAGGCAAGCTCAAAAGATTTTGAGCGTTCAAAACAAACCACGCGATTTACTATTGTTCAAGCATACTGGCAGGTCTATCAAACGCAACAGCTTCGCGTGATAGCAGAGCAAACAACCGCGCAAGCGCGTCAGAGACTCAGTAATGCAGAGCAAATGCAAAAAAATGGGCAAATGAACAAAAATGATGTCATGCGCCAACAAGTGATTGTCGCCAATAATGTTGTTGCTCAAATCCGAGCGGCAAACAATGAGAGATTAGCCATTGTTTCCCTCAACAATTTACTCGGCTTACCTCTTGAAGCACCACTGGAACTCACGACACCCCCTGTACAACCTCCCACCGAATCAATGCCGCCGCTCGACAGCCTTATTGATATTGCACTGGAACGTCGCCCTGACGTGCAGGCAACCGATTATCAAACAAAAGCAGCCGACGAAAGCATCCGCATAGCACAAAGCGGCTGGTTTCCTAATGTTTCTTTGGAGGCGCAATACATTTACGCGAATCCGAATATTCGATTTCTCCCACTCGCTTCTGACCGCTTTGATGGAACATGGCAAGCTGCACTGAAATTTTCATGGACTGTCTGGAACTGGGGAATTACTGGATATAAAGTCCGTCAAGCCGAAGCACAAGCCATGCAACTCCGCGATGCACTGGCGAGTACGAAGAATGGCATCAAAGTCGCGTTAGTACAAAAATATCTCACGCTTTCTCAATCGCTCGAAAGTATTCGTGCTGCCAAAGATGCGCTTGACCAAGCGAAAGAAAACAATCGCAATGAAACAGAGCGATTCCAGCGCGGCTCATCACTTTTAGCGGATTTGAACGAAGCGCAACGCTCAGAAGCTCAAGCAAAAACCAATTACATCAATTCTCTTGTGGATTTTCAAATTGCCGTAGCAGACTTTCGCGCAACTGTTGGTGGCAATGTTGGTGAATGATGTATATCTCATTTGAGTATGCAAATACTGTCGTTACAACACTTTACTCTATTCACATTTTTCCATATCATTATGATGAATTTTTTCAAAACCAAACTTTTTAAGCGTGTTTTTCTGTGGGCAACTATTCTCAGTGTTGTCGTCGGAATAGTTATGATGCTTCAACGCAACAAAGCAACAAATCAAGCTACTGCTGCTGTTGCTCAAGGTTTGTCCTCAGGCAATGTGCCTGTGAGCGTTACTACCGTTGCTCGTGAAAGTATCGCTTCTAACCTCAGTCTTGTTGGCACCATCACCGCAAACCGTGATATAGCCATAACCTCTGAAACGCAGGGGCGAGTGAAATCCGTTTTTGCAAGCATTGGCGACGCAGTAAGTATTGGGACATCCATTGCTCAAGTGGATGATGAACTCAAACAAGCGGATTTGCTCAATGCTGAAGCGAATTTTGACAAAGCAAAGGCAGACCTTACCCGCAAAGAAGCTCTTCATAAACAAGGAGTCGCCACTGACGCTGAACTCGAAGGTACGCAACTTGCCTATAAATCTGCCGAATCGCTCCTCATTTCATCTCGTCGTCGTCTGCGTGATACGCGCATCACCTCGCCAATCTCTGGAAAACTAACCTCGCGGAATGTAGAAGTTGGCACGATGGTACAAGTTGGAACTGCTGTCGGAACGGTGGTTGATATAGCGTTGCTGAAAGTGAAGGTCAATGTTGCCGAAGCAGATGTGCTAAAATTACGAGTAGGCGAAAAAGTGAGCATCAGCACTGAAGTCTATCCGGGAGTCATTCTCGAGGGTAAAATCGCCAATATCTCCGACAAAGGAGATAATGCACATACCTACCCTGTCGAAGTCAATTTTGCTAACAGCAAAACGCATCCTCTCAAAGCTGGAATGTTTGCACAAGTTATTTTTACTTCCGTGCAGCCCGATAAAACGGTGATAGTTCCGCGAGATGCGATTATTGGAAGTATTAAAAAAGCACAGCTTTATGTTGTCAGTAGTGATAGTGTTGCTCGTTTGCGTTCGATTGTTACAGGAATAGAGGCAAATGGTGCTGTGCAAGTTCTTGAAGGCTTGAGCGAGGGAGAGACTATTGTTATCAATGGTCAAAACAATCTCCGCGATGGTATCAAGGTCTCAATTCTGAAATGACCGATTTCCCCCCTATAACTCACAACGTTTCATTTAGTTTATCATCTTTCGGAGCCGATATTTATGACAATGACCGAACTTGCTATCAAACGCCCCTCGCTTGTGGTCGTTTTCTTTTCTGCGCTTTCGCTCTTTGGCGTGATTGCGTTTTCACGATTGCAATATGAACTCCTTCCCAAGATTGCTCCTCCAGTCATTACTATTTCCACGCCCTATCCGGGTGCAAGTCCCTCGGAAGTCGAAACCAACGTGACGAAAGTAATCGAAGATGCTGTTTCTGGAATGGATAAAGTCGATAATATAAAATCAAAGTCGCAAGAAGGCGTATCGTTTGTAACGATTTCACTTCAGCAAAATGCCAACTCTGACCTTGGCGTTCAAGAAGCACAACGGAAAATCAATGCCGTAACAGGCTTGTTGCCCCAGGATGCAAAGACACCGATCATCAGCAAATTTGCTGTTACCGATGTTCCCGTTATCCGAGCAAGCGTAACAAGCACATTGCCCTCTCGTGAATTATACCAGCTTGTCAAAGACCAGATTGTACCACGCTTTTCCAAACTTGAAGGCGTTGGGCAAGTTCAGTTAGTTGGAGGAGAAGAACGGCAAATCCGTATCAACATTGATGCAGAAAAGCTCCGTTCATTCGGATTATCAATCGTCCAAGTCGTAGGAGCGATTAAATCCGCCAATGTGGAATATCCAACCGGTAAAGTCGAAGAGGAACGAAATCAATTTATCGTCCGAGTTGCAGGCAAAGTAAGTTCGTTAGAACAGTTGAAGGAAGTCATTGTAGCCCGCCTTCAGCAACCATCGAATGGCGATATGCAAAGCAGTGATGGTATGCCTGGCGGACAAACGACCGCAACAGACGCGGCGGGAATTGTACGCTTGAAAGATATAGCGGAAATTCAGGATGGTTCGAGAGATATTCTCAGTATTAATCGTTTGAATGGGGAAACAACAATCGGTATTCTTATCAATAAAGCCTCTGATGCCAATGCAGTTACGGTCAGCGAACTGGTACGCAATAGCATTACCAATATCGAAAAAGAATTTGCTACCGATAAGCTGATATTTTCGATTGCTCAAGATGCCTCAGAATTTACTATTAACGCTGCCAATGCGGTGATACATGACCTCGAAATTGCCATTGTGCTGGTAGCATTGGTGATGTTGCTTTTTCTCCATTCATTTCGCTCGTCTTTGATTGTCATGGTTGCTATTCCCGCTTCGCTCGTGGGAACATTTATTGCCATCTATCTCTTTGGTTTTTCCCTGAATTTGATGACGCTTCTGGGATTATCTCTCGTTATTGGTATTCTCGTGGATGATTCTATTGTTGTCCTGGAAAATATTTTTCATCATCTGGAAATGGGCAAAGACCGCAGAACTGCTGCCTTGGTTGGACGGAATGAAATTGGATTTGCAGCACTCTCTATCACAATGGTTGATGTCGTTGTATTCCTTCCTCTCTGTTTGCTGCCGGGCATTACAGGTAATGTTCTTCGAGAATTTGCCGCCGTTGTTGCGGTCGCAACATTATTCAGTCTGTTGGTCTCTTTTACGATTACCCCAGTCCTCGCATCTCGATTTGCCAACGTTGTTCACTTAGATTCTTCTTCATTGATGGGACGTTTTGGATTGGCTTTCGATGGATGGTTCAAAAGAGCCGGAGAACGATATGACGGATGGCTACGCTGGGTACTGACTCATCGCCTTATTACCGTTGGAATCGTAGTCATTATGCTGGGTGCGTCATTTTCACTTATTCCACTCGGATACATTGGCTCAGAATTCATTGCCACAGCTGATAGAGGTGAATTTACCGTAACGATTGAATTACCATCGGGAGCGCGACTTGAGCAAACAAATCGTATCACGATGCAAATAGAAGAGTTTATCCGCACTATTCCTGAGGTGCGAAAAATATTTACCAATGTCGGCGCAGGAGCAGAATCATACACAAATAATTCATCTCAAATCAACGTAACGCTCTCCCCTTTAGCTGAACGGCAACGCACAACCGAAGCAATCGGTTTACAAATTAAACAGCGCGTTGCTTCTATTCCGGGAATAACGGTGCGTGTTGATCCAATCGGCTTATTCGGCACCTCGAATGAATCACCGATTACCATAGTATTCAACTCCAACAATTACGATGTTCTTGCAAAAACTGCCGTACAGGTTCGGGATATTGTGAAAACTATTCCTGGTACGACCGATGTCCGTCTTTCCAGCGAGGAGGGAAAACCAGAAACAAGAGTAGAAATCAACCGCGAAAAACTCTCCGACTTAGGGTTAAGTATTGGCGATGTTGGAGCTACCTTGCGTTTAGCACTGTCGGGCGATGGTGATTCAAAGTTCCGAGATATAAAAAACAATTCTGCAACGGACTATATTATCCGTATTGGCTTGGATAAATTCGACCGTTCACGAGTGGATCAAGTTGGTGCTTTGACGGTGGTCAATAATAAAGGACAGCATATCCAGTTGAATCAATTTGCGAATATCTATGTTTCTGCCGGACCCTCGAAATTAGAACGTGAAAATCGCTCTGGGGCTGTTACACTCTATGCTCAGGTTGTGGGGAAATCTTCAGGTGCAGTGGCTGATGAAATCACTCAAGCTCTGAAAAACAAACTCCCTACTGGGGTGAGTTATCGGTTTACAGGTGAGCAGGAACGCGCTCAAGCAGCCTTTTCTGCCCTGTTAATCGCTGTTGCAACCGCAATTACGCTCGTCTATTTAGTGATGGTAGCTTTGTATGATTCGTACATTTCTCCGTTTGTCGTCATGTTTTCTGTTCCAGTAGCTTTGGTGGGTTCGCTCTTAGCTATGGCATTGGCGGGTAAGTCGCTTGGTATCTTCACAGGGCTTGGTAACATCATGCTTATAGGGCTTGTTACTAAAAATGCAATTTTATTGGTGGACAGAGCAAATGATATGCGGCGCGAACACAATTTATCGCCATTTGATGCCATCATTGAGGCTGGACAAGCACGGTTACGCCCGATTGTAATGACGACCATTGCTATTGTTATCGGTCTTGTGCCAGTTGCGCTTTCCAATGCTCCCGGGTCTGAGTGGAAATCTGGCTTAGGATGGGCTTTAATGGGTGGTTTAACAAGTTCAATGTTTCTTACTCTCTTGATTGTACCTATTGTGTATGTCTCCATTGGCAGGTTGCAGGAGCGATTCAGCAAATCCAGTAACCAAAAGAAGGTAGCTGCAACTAATTCTTCGCTCCTTGAGCCAAGCACCTAATTGAATTCTACACTTCCCAGTGGCACCAAAACAAACACTATTTTCAAAACAGTTTTTTATTTATTCAACAAACGTAAAGAGCTTCATTTGTATAATAAGTAATACACTCATATTCACACAACCTATAAACAGACTATACAAGGAGATTCCACTATGAACACAAGCAAGATTATCTACTGGACAGCCACAATTTTGGTATTGCTTTCTGTTGGTTTGGGCGGTATTCCGGATTTGCTCAAAATTGATGCCCTTAAAGAGAGTTTTAGGCGCATTGGTTTTCCCGAATATTACCTTCCATTTTTTGGCGTTCTAAAGATTTTAGGGGCGATTACCATCGTCGTTCCTGCTCTAAGAAGGTTGCGTGAAGGCGCATACGCTGGCATGATGTTTTATTTTCTTGGTGCCACATACGCTCACGTAGCTGTTGGGGACAGACCCGATAAATACGGCATTACGTTGTTTATTTTGGCAAGCATTGTTGTTTCATATATCTATTCTCTTCAAACTCAATCTCATGAAAAAGCCTCTTAAACGGTTGCTTTTCAAAGCGAAGCGACGAAAATAGATAATTATCGTTCATAAACTTTTTCAAAGAAACGACCATTGAACATTGGTATAGCAATCTCCACGTGAAATGGAAATGTGGCAAAAGTATCTCAAGCTAGATCCCTTGCAGCAGAGGCGATTCTCTCCAATACGGAACCACTGTGTCGCCTCTTGAGCCAAGCACATAATTGAACTTCTACACTTCCCCGTAGCACCAATACAAACACTATTTTCTAAAACAGTTTTTTTATCTACTCAACAAACATTATGGCTTTTAGAATTGGAATTATCGGAGCTGGTCCGGCAGGACTCGTTACAGCACTCGCTTTGGAGGAATATTGCAAATCACATCAGGCAGTTGAAATAACGTTGATTGATAAAAATCAAAGTGCTTTTGATTACCCCGGTGTCGAATATGGCATTCAAGCTCGTGCTTGTCTAGCACTCAAGAGGATTGGTATTAAAGAAAAAGCATTGGCTTGTGGCTTGAGTACCGACCGAATAAGTTTTTTTAATGCAAGAAAAAACAAGAAACAAAGGCTTAGTATTAAAACTAACCCCGACTTAACGGTAACAGTACTCAGGCAAGAGTTTCTTGCAGAACTGACGAATCTTCTCAGCCGAACAAAGATTCATCGGCAATGTACCGTAAATTCTATTCAAGCTACGCCAGAAAAAGTTCACGTGTTGTGCGAAGATGCTCATGGAAAAGACGAATCTTTTGAGTTCGATTTTTTAGTTGCAGCAGATGGAGTTGGTTCGATAGTGAGAAAAAATTATTTCAAACATCAGAACTATATCCATGACCGTGGATTTTCTTGTTTGTATATGCTCATCGAAGTTCCTCAAGATGCGCCCCAGTACTATAAAAAATTTTCAAATACTGGAGAATGCTGGATAGTTCTTGGGAAAACAACGGCAGCAACTTTTTTTCCAATGGGAAAAAATAGATTCGCTGTCGGAATCGGGTTTGATGATCAGGTTCAAGCAGATTTTTGGCGTTTAGCAGGAGTTCCCCCCAATCAAACATGGGCTGATATAGATGTTGCTCAAAAACAGAAAATTGCTGAACTGCTTGCAGCCGACTGTCCATTTCAAGACAATATGCTATCGAAGGTTTTTCGCTGGATTCCTGATTGGAATTCGTATAAAATTTATCTATGGAAAATGAGAGATACTGATGTCTCAACTCAACCATATAATGAATATGGGAATATCATCATGATAGGTGACGCTGCTCATGCTATCATGCCAACCATTGGAATGGGTGCAAGTCTTGCCATCGAAGATGCCGAGATGTTAGCTCGCCAACTTTCCGATCACATACTCCGAAGAAAAGTAAACGTAAAAAGTACCATTGAGCATTATTCCTCGCTTCGAGTTCCCGTATGGGAAGAACTTGTGGCTCGGTCAAGAGCGGGAGCGAAGTTGAATTTTATTGGTTTAGGTACAAAAAGCCGTATGTCCATTGGTCCGCAAGTTCCCGGTCGAAAATTTTGGAGAGTTGTTGCAGCTATCGAAGAATTTATTGGATGACCCTCTCTATTCCCCACTGGTTCCTTGAACCCAAGGCTTTCTATTCAAAATAACCTAAGGAAAATAATATTTATGCTGCACTGGTATCGTAATCTCCGCGTTACGTGGAAACTCGGCTTGAGTTCGCTTGTGCTATTGTTTATGCTGGGATTGACAGTCTTTATTTATATGAACATTGTCGGCGTTCTCAGCAATGCGATTCAAAAAGAGGCAATGCTCGCTCGCCAAATTACAGCGATGTTGCCTCAGGACAGTCCCAATGCAATTGCCGCAAAAGCTAAACTGAACGAACTCGAAGGTCTTACGCTCGAAACGCCCTTTGGTTCAATCTTGCTAAACGACCCCGATTTTTTGAGCAAAGTTGGGCGACGCACCGATTCCATTATCATAGCGTCATTGGTATTTGCGATGCTCATACAATTTTTTGTTTCGCGCAGTATTACACGCCCTTTAGCCGCTTTGCAGCAAGCGGCAGAGCGCGTTGCGGGCGGAAATTTTTCTCTTGATATAGAGAATACCTCGGATGACGAAATTGGGAAACTCGCCAACGCTTTCAACGCTATGACACACAATATCCGCGAACTCGTGCGCGACGTAAGCGAAGAAAGCGCACGAGCGCAAGCCGCCGAGCAGGAAGCACGCACCGTGAGCGAGGAAATTAAAGCGCAGCGCGAGTACCTTGCCCACAGCGTCAGCCGCTTACTCGCAGAAATGGAACGCCTTGCCGAAGGAGATTTGACGGTAAATGTGAGCGTTGCGTATGAGGAGGACGACATTGGCAAACTCTGCTTAGGCTTTAACCATACAGTGCGGATTATGCAAACAATGATGTTGAGCGTTGCCGAAGCAGTAGAGACCGCTTCGCTTGCGGGTGATGCGATTTTAAGTGGTGCAGAAAAAATGGCGGATGGCATTCAAGCGCAATCCAGCCAAACCGCAGGTGTGGCAACGGCTATGGAGGAAATGACCGCCACTATTGCCGAAAACACGCGCCACGCCTCTGTTGCTGCACACGAAGCCTCACGCACGAGCGATGAAGCCGAGCGCAGCCGCACCATCATGCAAGAAACCACCAACGGCATGAACCGCATTGCCGACACCGTGCTTGCGTCCGCCGCTACGATTCGAGAGCTTGGGCGCAGCAGCGAGGAAATTGGTGAAATCGCGGGCGTGATTGCGGAAATTGCCGACCAAACCAATCTTCTCGCTCTGAACGCAGCCATTGAAGCCGCCCGTGCGGGCGACCAAGGACGCGGCTTTGCGGTTGTTGCCGACGAAGTACGAAAACTCGCCGAGCGCACACAACAAGCCACCAAACAGATTACAACAACAATTCAGCGCATTCAAAACGAGACTGCAAGCGCAGTTCACGCCATGACAGGCGGCACACACGAGGCAGAGCGCGGCAAAGAGTCCGTTGCACGGACAGCAGATGCGTTACAGCGCATGATTACGCAGACGGCGGCAGTGTCGGATATTATTTCCCAACTTGCAAGTGCTAGCGAAGAGCAGGCATCCACGAGCGACGAAATTGCACGAAACATTGATGTTATTAATACCGTTGCGGGCGAATCGGCGCAAGTTACGCGCACGATTGGCGACATCAGCGTCGAACTGCACAGCAGCATGAATGCGCTGCGGGAAGCGATTGCGCGGTTTCGGGTAAGCGAAAAATTGCAGCCGCAAAGAGTGTGCAAGAACTTTTGTGTAAATGCTACGAAAAAAGTTTGAGTCTGCCTGGGAAGAGGATTTCGAGTTGATTGAGCGTTGCTGCCCATTCTTTGATGGGCATGGTCCATTTGGCTTCGAGGCG
>JAAFHM010000511.1 GCA_013298375.1 Ignavibacteria bacterium
TCCATCGGGTACTTTCGCAATGACAGCCTGATGGCGGGTGTGCCGCAGCCGGGCGACACGGTGCCGTGTTCCTACAAAGGTTCGTTTGCGTTTTCGCTGGCGGTGGTCTCGCTTGCCCGTCCGGAGCGTCACCGTTTGGAATATCGCTTGGAGGGCGTGGATGACTTCTGGAACACCATGCCGGACGCTAATCTGCGGACGGTGCGCTATTCGTCCTTGCAGCCGGGCGAGTACCAACTTGGCATACGCACCAGCGCTCAAGACCCAACGGACGACGCGCCGACTTACAGCGCCAATACGTTTGCCGTCACCATCAGCGTTCCATACCCTTGGTGGCTGCACCCCCTGACGCGCACGGTGGGCTTTTTGGCAATGGCGGCGGGGTTTGTGTGGATTGGCTACCGTGTGCAGCACCACCAGGCGGAAAAGCGCTTAAAAGAACTCCGGCGCGAGAAGGAGATGGAGGAATTACGCCGTAAGGCATCGGAAGCGCAAATGCAGACCTTGCGTCTTCAGATGAAACCGCACTTTTTGTACAATGTGTTGGCAGAAATTCAGCATTTGGTGGAATCGCGGAGTCCACTGGCAAGTCATTATATTGCAATCTTTAGCCGACTCCTGAGCAGAATTTTATATCAAGCCGGAAAAGATTTTATCGCTGTTTCGGATGAAATTGATATTTTGCAGAAATATATGGAACTGGAAGAGCTGCGCAACGCCGGACGCTTACAGTGCTATGTGCTGATCTCGTCGGAAATAGCCGTGACCGAAGACGGCAGTTACGACCACGACAGCGAAGACAGCCAAAGCGCATACTGGCAAGACCGCTCTGTACCGACGTTTATTCTGCAACCCTTTGTGGAAAATGCCATTCGGCATGGCATTCGCGGATTGGCAGAAGAAGACTGGGCAACGCGAGAGAAGGGTATTATCACGGTGGACATTGTTGAGGAAACAAGCGAGCGTTTGCGGTGCGTCATCACGGACAACGGCATTGGACGCAATGAAGCAGAGCGCCGCAAGAAATTGCGCCCGCATCAGGAAAATCTTTCGCTTGCCACCCCGGTCACCCACGCTCGCCTTGATCTGCTTTCCGAGATCTTGAATGTTACCTTCGATATACAATACAACGATCTTTTGGATGAAAACGGCACATCAGCGGGAACACAAGTAACCGTGCGGATGCCGTGCAGAATGACGACGAAATAACACGGAAAGGATGAGGGATAAGGGATGAGACATTGCGGAAGCCGCATACATATTGGCTTTTGCGACGAGGTTTTATCACTTATTTTTCAAGCGTTCCCCCGCACAAATAACGCTACCCACTTCACAACGACCCGAATTGATTATGCTGCTCCCCGCCAGAACTCCGGAACAAGAAGCATCGGCAATACCGGTTGTCATCATCGAC
Source organism: Ignavibacteria bacterium (assembly GCA_013298375.1). Classification (GTDB taxonomy): domain Bacteria; phylum Bacteroidota; class Ignavibacteria; order Kapaibacteriales; family UBA4661; genus PH2015. Next base: position 1,415 of record JAAFHM010000511.1, read on the forward strand.
GATCACGAACACATCTGTCAGCTCGTCAAACTCTATCTTGAGCGCTATTTTGAATACACCACCAAAGTTGTCGGCACGGCGTATCGCTATAAAACGGCGGTAGAGCTTTTGCGGGAGACCGACGCAGAAATTGTCTTTTTGGACATTGATTTAACCGATGGCACGGGCTTCGATGCGCTGGATATGCTCACGCCGGAGAAACGCGCACAATTTCAGGTGATTGTGATAACGACTCAAAAAGAGCGGGAATTTCTCAAACAAGCAATTCAATATGGGGCGATTGATTATCTCGACAAACCGCTTGTGGGAGCGGATTTCAAGGCGGCGGTCGATAAGGCAATGGATAATATTGCCCGAAGCCGCGCCATCAAGAAACAATTAGGCGCAGCACAGCTTCGCCGACCAATACCAGCGCAACAACTCGGGATTATCGAAGTGCGCCTTGTGAAACTCAATCAAGTAAAAATCCTGAAAGCTACCGTCGGCGAGGTTGTTTATGCGCAAGCAGCACGAAACTATTGCCTTATCGTAACAACCGACGGCACGGAGTTGATGCCATCCTTGCCTTTGAAGCACTACCAAGACACCCTTTTGAATGATGGCTGTGTGCGCATTGGGCGAGGGTGTATCGTCAATCCTGTCCATGTTAGTTTTCGTTTCCAATTAGACCTCGACACTGCCTTTGCTGTGCTTCCCAATGGGAAAGAAATTGCCGTCGAACTGGCATACCGCGATGCCATGAGCGATTTGTTGTAGTTTTTTTCGCTGTGCCGCCCCCCCGCGCTCCGCATTCCTCCTTGATTCCACACCCATACCCGCCTGAGGCGCTGAAGAAAGCGCCGGACGGGGAGACCGCTCCTTTACTGACGCTTGTAGGCAACAAACCTCGCCATCCGGCGGCGGCTTGAATACCCCAAAAACAGGTCTTGGAAACAATGCGCTCTTTCGGTATATTTCAGGAAGAAAGTTCTAGGCTGCTCTCTTTTTCCCTTCACACCGTTCCGTACGGCATCTATGCAACCAATAGGAATCTCATCAACCCAAAGCACCGAATACCGCTTGCCGCCTGAGTTTGAGCCGGATTTGAGTCATATCGAAACGGAGGACGAAACGCCTGTGGATAACGTTATCGCCGAGCGTCAGCATCGGCTTTTGGTCGAAGCGCTCTACGCCAGTTGGAAAACCGACGAACCTTTTGTGGCAATGACCAACGTTGGCTTATTTCACGCCGTCAAGCAGCCGCCGATTGTGCCGGATATGCTGCTCAGTATGGGTGTAACGCCGCCGCCTGACCTGAAAGATTACGCCGAAAAGCGCAATCGTGCGTACTTCATCTGGGAATATGGCAAAGCGCCGGATTTGGTGATAGAAGTCGTCTCGAATTTTAAGGGAGGCGAATTAGGTGAAAAACTCAGTCGTTACGCGGCTTTGGATATTACCTATTACGTTGTTTACGATCCTTTGGAAGAATACGGGACACCACCGCTCCGCGTTTTTATTCGGCGCTCCCGCGAGTACGAAGCACTGAATGAAGCCGTTTTTCCCGATATTGGCTTGCGCTTAGGAATGTGGCAGGGCGCATATCAAGGCATAGAAGGCGAGTGGCTGCGCTGGTTCACGATGGATGGACACGTATTGGCAACTGCCGAAGAATTGGATGCACTGCTCACGAAAGAGCGTGCGCACTCCGAACGAACCCAACGTGAACTTTTTCAAGAGCGCAAGCGCACCGAACAGGAGCGCAAACGTACTGAGCAAGAACGCAAACGCGCCGTCGAAGCAGAAGCCCGCGCTGAAGAACTTGCCGCTAAACTCCGAGCGCTAGGGCTTGAGCCGTGAACAATACGATCGGTTTCAAATATTTCCCAAAGAGCTACACAGTCTCATTTTTCTCACAACCCGCATCAATACAATGGAATCAAACAAAGCCGAGAGCGCAAACCTCGTTCTCAAACTCTACGAACTCCGCCGCGACCCCGAAATGCGCGAAGCCCGCGAATGGTACGTCACGAAATTCAATCCTCAAAGCGCAGAGGAAATCGTCAAACTCCTCATGGAGAGTTTTGAGGGAAGCCGCCATTACCGCATGGTGACAAGCTATTGGGATATGGCTGCGTCACTGGTCAATAATGGCGCGATTGACCGCACCGTATTTTTGGATGCCAACACCGAACACGTTGCTATTTTTGCCAGAGTACAACCATTTTTGGCAGAGGTACAGAAAATCTATCGTCCCACGTATTTGAAGCAGTTGGAAACGCTGGTGATGGGTATGCCCGACATAGAAAAACTGCTTGCCGGGCGCGTGAAACTTCTGGATTCATGGGGTA
>JAAFHM010000274.1 GCA_013298375.1 Ignavibacteria bacterium
GGTGTTACAATCCGGAGTCAAATACAATTCCGAGCATATTTCCATGAAGCCCGTCAAAAAAGCGATGGCTTTTTGAAAAAAGTTCTTGCCTCGGTCATAGAAATCCTACGCTTTCCTAAGCGTAGAGCGGGTTTCCCGGAAAAACAACCAGAAAACAAACAACGTACAGCATTACCGGGAAATCCGTGCGACGGCAGCGTTCTTGCACTCCTCAGCCGTCGGACGGAAAGACCCGACAGTTACGGCGTAAAGAAATAACGTGCTAAACACTCTGCTCCAATGCCGATTCTACGCGCTCTAGCAACCCTTTGACCGTTGTTGTCAAGGACAAACGCTCATGGTCGCTGAGAGAAATGCTTTTCCGTAGGCGCTCCTGAAACTGCTCTTGCAATGCATTGTTCTGTGCTTGCTGGTCTTGAAGGGCGATTCTTTGCTGGTCGAGTTCTCTGGTAAGCGTTGTAGCTTGCTCTTCGAGTGTCGTTATTATTCCTTCCCGTTCCGTCATTTTTTCCTCCAATTCTGCAATACACTCCTTTTGCACAGCCATCATCTGCTCGCTATCGTCGGCATGGGCTTGAAGAGCTTGTTGATGCTGTGTACGCTCTTCTTGGAGTTGTGCTTTCAGATGCTCAAGTGCTGTTTCGTAACGATTTTTCGTATCGGCAAGCTCGGAAGCGAGATTTGTAGCGGCTTCCTCGTGGATTTGCTGTAATTGTACGGTCAATATTTGTTCATGGTCGCTGGTTTGAGCCTGAAGAGCTTGCTGATGCTGTGTTTGCTCTTCTTGGAGTTGTGTTCTCAGATGTTCAAGCGCCGTTTCATAATGATTGGTCTGCTCTGCAAGCTCGGAAGCGAGATTTGTAGAGGCCTCCTCGCGGATTTGCTGCAATGTGGTTTGGAATTCCTGTTCTTTTGCAAGGAACTCCTGCTCTTTTGCGTGAAATTGTGTGATGCTCAACGTTTGTTCTTCCGCTATTTGCTGCCATGTCAGCGACTCTTGTTCTGCCTTGCTGACGGCATCTTGCAGCGCCAAGCGCTCGGCAGAAAGCGCATTGATACGGGCATTACTTTCGCTGGCGAGGCGCTTGGCATCATCAACCTGTGCGGTCATCTCTCCGCTATGTGACCGCGCTTCATCCAATTTTTTCTCCATCGCCGAGCGTTCTTGTGCTGCGTTTTGCTCAAATGCTTCTAAACGCCAGCGTAACTGCTCATTTTCATCCAAGATAGTATCGCGCTCTGTTCTGAGGTTGTTAATATCGGTGCGGAGTTCATCCACTTCGCTTGCTGCCCCCAACGCCTGTTGGCGACTCGTTGCTAAATCGTGCTTCAGTTCGTCAATACTCGAATGGAGGTGGTGATTGTGAGTTTCGAGGGTTTGTGTTGTTTGAGCAAGCTCTTCGCGCAATGCCGTGTTTTCTTCACTCTGCCGTGCAACGAGTTCTTCTTGCTCAAGCAGAATACGACGGAGTTCTTGAAGGGTTTCCTCGCGCTGTGTGCTGACTTCCTGCTGGTTTGTGCTTTTCTGCTGCAATTCCTCAAAATCGTGCTGAAGTTGTTTCACTTCACTTTGCAAATGCTCGGTATAGGCTTGCAGTTTCGTATGACGCTCATGCTCATGCTGCAATTGCTCGGCAATCGCATGATGCTTCTGAGCAAAAGCCTTGTTTTCGGTGTGGATAGCCGACGTAGCTTGCGCCATCTCTCGAATAACATTCCAGAGATTCATAACGACAGCTTGGACTTCAGCGCTTGGTTTAAGTTCGGCAGCCATTGGCGAGGAGGAAAAATGAATATTATGACAAATTTTTTCAACTACATCCAACGAGAATCACTTTATCGGACAGTCTTTCGGCGATTACGCACGTAATCCTCGAAAACATAATTGCCCAAGCCCTGCAAACTGCTATAAAAAGCTCGTCCGCTATTGGCTTTGGTAAATTCTCGGACAAATTGTTGCAAATAGGGGTCTTGCGCGACCATGAACGTTGTGATGGGAATATTCAATCGGCGGCATTGTGTGGCGAGATTTAGCGTTTTGTTCACGATTTTTCGGTCAAGTCCAAAGCTGTTTTTATAGTATTTCACGCCCTCTTTTAAACACGTCGGTTTGCCGTCGGTAATCATAAAAATCTGTTTATTACTTGTTTTGCGCCGACGCAGAATATCCATTGCCAATTCCATCCCCGCGACGGTATTGGTATGGTAAGGTCCAACCTGCAAATATGGTAAATCCTTGATTTCCACCTGCCACGCATCATTGCCAAAGACCAAAATATCCAGTGTATCTTTCGGATAGCGCGTTGTTATGAGTTCCGCTAGTGCCATCGCCACTTTCTTTGCGGGTGTGATGCGGTCTTCGCCGTACAGAATCATGGAGTGGGAAATATCAATCATTAGCGCCGTCGAGGTCTGCGTTTTATACTCATTTTCCACAACTTCTAAATCATCTTCGGTTAATTTGAAATCGCCAATGCCGTGATTGATTTGCGCGTTGCGAATGGAGTCCGTCATGGCAATTTGCTCAACCGAGTCGCCAAATTGGAAATCGCGGCGGTCGGTTGTCTGCTCATCACCGATACCGGAGATGGGGGATTGATGGTTGCCGGGTTTTGATTTTTTCAATTTGCCAAAAATTTCTTCCAGTGAGCGCTGGCGAATACTCTGCTCTGATTTTGCGGTAATCTGGAAAACACCACTATTCGGTTGCTCTTCGTCAATGTACCCTCGGTCTTTGAGGTCTTGAAGAAAATCGCCCATACCGTATTCGTCATTTGTCAGCCCATATTGGCGGTCGAGTTGGTTGAGCCAATCCATTGCTTCGGCAAAATCGCCGGAGGTATAGACTAATAATTGCATCATCAAATTCAGCAAATTCTCAAACGCCGATTTATCGCCATCGGGATTGGGAACAAATTCTGTAAAACGATAGCCAAGCATATTCAGGCTCCTGTGAAAATTGAGTGATGAACAATCCCAAATATAGCCGAATGAACGAGGAAAAACAAGGTAAAAAAGGGGTTACGTCCCAAAAACTGAATAAATTTTCAGTATCAAAATTGTGATTTTGCGGTACTGAACAAATATTCAGTCTTTTGCCTTGTGCAAGCCAAAATCAGTCCTCAGATAAGTTCCGAAACAACCGTTTTGTTTGTGAACAAAAAATAACAACAATAAAAACCCTACCAAATGCCTTTTTTAAGCAAAAAACGTCAATTTTGTCCTTTCAATAGCAATGTGGATAGCTTTTTGGAGGAAAAAATTGCCCTGAATAGCTCATTTTTCGTTGTTTTGCACCCACTTGATTCAATTGGTGGGAGAAAGTGGGAGACAAATTCCATCTTGCTCCAACGGTGGGAGAAAGTGGGTGAGCGCACCCGGACGCGCATTCTCTAATGGTTATTTTTCTTCCAGCGCCATGAGTTTCTTCAAAGGACAAGAAACATATTCGATAGACGACAAGGGTCGCGTGAACGTCCCGACGAAGATGCGCAAAAGCATTCAGCCGGAAGCTGGAGATACGTTTATTCTGACGCGCGGCGTTGACAAATGCGTCGTGGCGTACCCGATGAATGAATGGAAGAAATACGAGGAGAAATTTGCCACCTTAAATCAGTACAACGAAAAAGACCGCTTTTTTTTACGCATGATTCTTTCGTGGAGCGAGGAAGTTGAGATGGATGGTCAGCAGCGCGTTTCGCTTCCAAAGCGTCTGAGAGAATTTGCCGGAATAGAATCGAAGGTAACGATTGTTGGCATGATAGACCATATTGAGTTTTGGCAACCGGAGGAATTTGATAAATACTTGAGCGGACAATCCGAGTCGTACGAAGATGTTGCCGCAAAAGTAATGACCATCTGAGCAGACAATAAACAATGACGAATGATGCAGACAAGCTATATGCGATGAAAAAAAAACGCAGACATTCCGCACCGTCGCGCTTTATTGCGCCATCAGAAACGGTGCTTGGCGAAGACGGAACAGAAATTGCCACCAAAAATGCTGGTGATTACCACGTTCCCGTTATGCTGAAAGAATGTTGCGATTGGCTTGTCACCGACCCTGACGGGACGTATATTGATGGCACGTTAGGCGGGGGCGGACATTCGGCAGAAATACTTCGTCGTTTAAGTCCTCATGGACACTTGATTGCGTTCGACGAGGACGGCGAGGCGATTGCCCGGGCTAGGCAGCGCTTTGCGGACGACGTAGAAAACCCATCACCACGTATGACCTTGAGTCATACATCCTTCTCTTTCGCATGCAGCATAAAAAGAGACGGGAAGCCCCAGGCGCAGGACATCACGGGGATACTGCTTGACCTTGGGGTATCTTCCCGCCAGCTTGACACCGGAGGCATCGGGCTAAGCTATCGTGTGAACTCCCACCTTGACATGCGTTTTGGTTCACGCGATAAGCCTCTTGCGTCAGAGCTTATTGCCACAACGGAACAGGGACAACTGGAGCAAATCCTTCGTGAATTTGGCGAAGAACCGTTTGCGAAGGTAATAGCGCGGCGGATTGTCGATGTCCGCCGCCTAGCTCCGGTTATGACAACGTTTGATTTACGAGCAATTGTGGAAGAGTGTGTACCGCCACATTTGCGGCAGCAGGCGCTTTCGCGGGTGTTTCAGGCATTTCGGATTGCGGTGAATCGTGAATTGGACGTGCTGGAAGAAACATTGCGGGGCATTGTACCACGCCTTCAGAAAGGCGCTCGCATTGTTGTTCTGACGTATCATTCCTTGGAAGACCGCGTTGTCAAAACCGTGTTTAACGACCTTGCTAAACGCAGTGTGCCGCTCGACCCCACCAACCCTGATGATGCCGAAGCTGCGATAAAATCCACAACAAAGCGTATTGAGCCCATTCTCAATGTTTTACTTAAAAAACCGCTTGCACCGTCGGACGAAGAAATACGCATCAATCCCCGTGCCAGAAGCGCTAAATTGCGCGTTGCAGAGAAGTGCTGAGAAAATACGACCGTAGAGAAACGATGGGAAAATAAGAAGAGTCAATTTTTGACCAGAGACCGCAACTGCACAATATCGCTTTTCCGCAAAAGTCCCGTACCAAGGCACATCCCTAGAAAAACACCACCCAAAAAAAGACCGCGAAGCACCGCCGCAACAGGCTTTGCAACTCCTGAATAATACGACGAAATGAATAAGGAAAGTAAGAGCGCCGCCAGCATCACAACTATCGCAACACCGCACCGCAAGAGCAGCGCCGCAAGCGAAGACACTCCGACAAATTCCCGAAGAAACCATAACCCAAGAGCTGCCGCCACCACCGCCGAAACTATCCGCACAGCCAAAGCACCCAAAATACCAAAATTCGGCGTAAGCAGAATATTTCCCACAAGAGCAATCACGCATTGTACCAGCATCATCGGCAGCGCCTCGCGTTGCTTTCCTAATGCGGTCAATACTGCCAGCATATAGGCAACCGCCATACCTGCCACAAGCGTCCACGCACCGACAGCAAACTCCAGCGTATAGGGCAGATACGATGTGCCTGCTGTGAGCCATAAAACCTCTTCCGACAATGCCCCCAGCGCTACGGCGCAAGCCAAAGCAGCTAGCACTGTGAATTTTAGCCCTTCCAGCACTAGGAATTTAGACCGCTCCGGGTCGGTTGTTTGAAATCGTGTTATCGCCGGAGCCATCACCACAGCAATAATCATCAGCAAATTCACCGATGGCGCAATGACACGGATGATGGCACTAAACGCACCAAGTGTTTCCCTGCCAAAGAGCATATCCAGCACAATAGTATCAACTTTATCTTGTAGTTGTAGTAGGCAAAGGCTCAGAAAAATCGGCATACTTTCGCGCACCAGCCGCTTTGCCAAAACCATATCAAACGGCTTGAGAAACAATCGCCATTGTGTATCGGCAAAGAGCATTATCACAAAACCCGGTACTGCTGAAACTGTGAACCATACCACCGCCCGAAATGGCGTAAGATTGGCGCGGTCAAGAACAATGACACCGCAGAGCAGCATTGCATCAAGAAGCCCCGCTAAGGCAGGCATAAGTTGGGCATTCCGCGCACGATGGCGCATTTCCAAGACCGAACGAAAGAGCGTTCCACGTGCTGCCAGTCCCAAATATACAGCATACACCATCATGAGCAGACTCATTGAAGGCTCTCTAAGCAGCACAAAACCGAGTATTCCCAAGGCTGAAATACACCAGAGTACGAATCGAACATAAAAAAATGTTGTAAGAATATGGTCTTGCGCAGAAGGATTATCATGTTGTTCGACAAACAGTCGTGTAACCACGGCGTTCATGCCCATTTCGGCAATAATCAGGAACGCAAAGCCGCTTATTTGCTGAATCCAAAAGAACGTGCCGTTGTCCGCCTTCGAGAATGTATGTTGAATAGTGCCAAAAGCAAAGAGCAGCAGCCCCATTCCGAGTAGTTGATTGCCAACCAAAATAGCACCCGCCCCGGCAAGACGGCGTAAAGCAAAGGGCGAAGAGGTTGGCGTATTCACAGGCGGGAAAGGAAAGGTAAGGTTGTGGACAATAAAAGATTAAAGTTGCAAATTGCGTATTCTAGTGGAATTCACACGAACATTGTATTGGGTAGATCAATGGGCAAAATTCGTATACCATCATTGACAGAAGAGCAACAAAGG